>NZ_CP047026.1:0-300000 GCF_009796785.1 Polaribacter sp. L3A8 | reverse complement strand
TGGATTTCCTGCACCTGATGTAAATAATCGTGTTGGGTCTAAACTTTTTCCGAATTTCACCAATTCTGGTGCAACATCACTATGGGTTTCGTTACCTAAACTCCACACAAAAATACTTGGATGATTTCTGTCTCTGGTAATCCATTCTTTTACATCTCGTTGCCACCATTCATCAAAGGCTTGTTTGCCATAATCTTGAGGTGCTTTTTTGTGCCATCCATCAAAAATTTCATCCATCACCAACAGACCAATTTCATCACATAAATCATAAAACATTGGCGGAGTTGGGTTGTGTGAGGGGCGAATGGCATTGATGCCCATATCTTTTAAAGATTGTAATTTCCAGCGTAACAAAGGCTTTGTCCAAGCGCCTCCAACAGGTCCGCCTTCCCAATGCTCACAAACACCTTTTAATTTTACGTTTTCGCCATTTAACCAAAAACCAGTTTTAGTTTCCCATTTTACCGTTTTAAAGCCAAATGTTGTTTCTACCTCATCAATTACTTTTTTACCCTCTAAAATTTTGGTAATAGCTCTATATAAGGTTGGCGTTTCTGGACTCCATAATTGTGGGTTTTCTATTTCAAATTGATAAGTTGGATTTGATCCTTTTAAGCTTTCAATTTTTTTAGTCAATTCTTTTCCCTCTGGAGAAAACAATTTTACTTCATATTTTAGCTTGTTTACATCGCCATTAATTTCTGCATCAATAGAAACAGTTGCTTTATCTTCTTTAATAGAAGGCGTTTTTATAAAGATACTATTGGGTTTAAAATGTGTTGGATTTACGACTACTAATTTTACTGGAGCATAAATTCCACAAGGATGATACCATCTTGCTGATGGCTCTAAAGCATTATCTACTCTAACTGCAATGGTATTTTTTCCTTCTTTTAAATACTTTGAAATATCGTATCTAAAACTAATGTAGCCATAAGGGCGTTTCCCTAAATGGTTGCCATTTATCCAAACTTCGCTATTCATGTAAACCCCATCAAAATTGATGTAAGTTACATTTGATAGGCTTTGCTTTTTTACCTTAAAAGTTTTTCTATACCAACCAATACCTCCATCATGATAACCACCACCTTGACCTTGATCTCCACCTTTTCTAACTCCTTTCTCGAAAGACCAATCGTGAGGAACATTTAACGTTTTCCAACTAGAATCATCAAAATTTTCTTTAGAAAAGGAGGAGTTATCCTCTAAAATAAAGTGCCAATTGTTGTTGAAATTTACTTCTGTACGTTGTGAAAAACTAACTAGTGCTATTAAAAATAATAGTAAAAATAAAAAGTGTTTTTTATTAAGGTTTACTTCTAAAACTTGTTTTTTCATTTTAATATTTCTTCTATTATTTGTTAATATCAATAAATGCTATTTATCGTTCTGTAAAAACGGTCCTTTATCTGTTGGAAATTTAATATCTAAAAGCTTTTTCATTCTCTTTTCTACTTTTTTATATTTTTTATTTCCTGATAAATTTTTAAAAGCAAGTAAACTTTTTTTATGATGATATAACTCTGCGTCTAATACTTGTTGTGTAACTGCATTACGCCATTCTGTATATCTCCACTCACCATCTGTTGCTGTAACTCCCATTATTTTTTTACCTCTGGCATACATACTATATGCTGCTTCGTCCCATTTTTTATTAGGATTATCTATTACAGATAAAATACTTTTTCCGTCTGATACAGGAGCAGATTTTAAGTTACATAAATCAACTAAAGTTGAAAAAATATCTACATTTTCTACCAAAGCATCAGAAGTTTTGTTTGTAACCCTGTTTTTATAACCTGTTTCTCGGCTAATAATTAAAGGTACTCTAACATCTATTTCTACATTAGATTGTTTACACCAAGATCCATATTCGCCTATTTTATAACCATGATCACTCATAAAAATTACAAATGTTTTTTTTCTTAAATCTAAGTCTTCTAACGTTTGCATTACTTTACCCACTTGGGCATCTATATAACTAATTGATGCATGATAACCATGAATTAAATCTCTTGTTAAATCATCATTTAAGTCTCCTTTATTAGGAATATTAGAATATCCTTTTAGCTCTCCCCAATTACTTAAAGCTAATTTATACATGCCTTGAGGCTTTTCTCTAGACGGAATTTTAAAGTCGTTTTTATTGTATAAATCCCAATATTTTTTTGGAGAATTATATGGTAAATGTGGCTTACTTAACCCCACAAACATTAAAAAATTATCCTCTTTTAATTGTTTAAGTGTTTCTATAGCATGTTGTGCTGCTCGCCCATCTTTATAACCTTCATCTGGTACATCTGCATCTTCAAAAGCAGGTCCTTTAATTCTTTTACTTCCTGCTTTTATCTGTGCCTCTATAAGTGCTTTGTTTTCTGGTTTTAAGTAAGCATTTGGTTCTTTTTCAAAATAAGTAGACCATACATTTTTATCATCTACACCATGATGATATACTTTACCTATACTTATTGTTTTGTATCCATTTTTATTAAAAAGTTGCGGCAAAGAAACCACCTCTTTATTTACTTTACGAAGTGGCGTAAAAATACTGTAAATACCTATAGTTTCTGGTCTTAACCCAGTTAATGTACTCATTCTAGAAGGAGCACATATAGCTTGCTGTACATACGCCTTATTAAACCGTACTCCATCTTTTGCTAATTTATCTATATTAGGTGTTATTGCTGTTTCGCTTCCATAACAACCTAATTCTGCTCTTAAATCATCTACGTAAAAAACCAATACATTTGGTTTTTCATTTTGAGCCTGAAAGTTTGCAAAACTAAAAGCTACAAAAAATACAATTATAATTTTTTTCATTTTATTTACGTTTAACATATTCTAATAAGATATTTTTAACATCCGTTACGGTTCCCATTTTCAATCCATTATTTTGGTTTGCTCCTGTTACCCAATACAACACCATTCCTGCATCAGAACAATCCCAACTTCCTTTTTGAAACTTAACTACATCATCATTTTCTGCAATTTTACCTTGAATCCATACTTGTTGTAAGCGTTCATCTTTATGATTTTTTGCCCAATCCCAATCAGCTAATTTTGCTTTTAAATTTATATTTTGATCTGGAATTCTAACTTCTTCTACACCAAAATCTAATATCTGTTGCCATTTATAAAAATCTCCTGCATTATCATTAGCAGGGTGATGAGTAACCACTTTTACATATTTGTGTTTATTTTTTTTAGATGCTTCTAAAGCAAAACCAATAATATCTGGTTCTCCTGCTTCAATAATCCAAAGAGGATCTTTCTCTGTAGATAAATTTATTGCCTTTGCTAAATCTTTTATCGTTTCATCTAATTGCCACTTTGCATCTAAAAAAGTAAGTTCATCAAAACCTCCCCATCTTCTTGCAGTAACATCACAAGCACTTTGCATTAATGCATGTCGTTCTTTTTCTGCTTTTTCCGATATTCTATTTACACGAACCAAATCGCAACTATGAGAATAATGCACCAACCTACTTTCTAAACCTGTTGCCCTTAATAAAGCTAAAGAAATGGCGGTACCACCTAAATCATCCGGATCTGGAGAGTTACCATCTGCTACAATAGCAATTCTACCCGCAGGAGCATTTACAGTTTGCGATGTTACTGCACAACTAGTCAATAACAAACCAATTAACACTAATTTTAATTCTCTCATGATGAGTTTATTTTTCTTCTAAATTATTTAACTGTCGATTGAAACTTATAAGTACCTGGTTGTGCTAACAATTCAAATGAATCTGCATTTGTTTTTACTAGCTTTACCTCTTTTACATCTTCTACATTTTTACCATTTACTAACAATGGTTTGTTTGTATTTCCTTGAACACTTACTTTTGCTGTTGTGTTAGGTGGAATTGTAGCTTCTAAAGAAAAAGTACCCGCTTTAATTTCCCAAGATGAAGCAATTTCACCATAGGTTGTATTTAAAGAAGCAGAAGCCGAAGTTAATTTTTTATTTGTTTTTGGTGCTATTCTAATAGTTTTATACCCTGCTTCTAAAGGTGCAATACCAGCAATACGCTCGTACATCCATTCTCCTATTGCTCCGTAAGCATAATGGTTTAAACTATTCATATTTTGAGGATTAAATCCTTCTTCTTTACTATAGCTATTCCAACGTTCCCAAATAGTTGTTGCTCCTTGATTAATAGAGTAAAACCAAGATGGATAAGTTTCGTTAAATAACAACTTGTAAACTAGGTCTGTTTCTCCCATATTATCTAAAACTTGAGATAAAAGCGGTGTTCCTAAAAAACCTGTTTTTAAATGATCGTCTGCTTCACTAATTTTAACTAATAAATTTTGCTGCGCTTGTTTTTGCTTTCCTTCAGGTAATAAATCGAATGCTAATGCTAATAAATATGATGTTTGCGTAGCCTTTACACCTTTAACATTACCCTGATCATCAAAGTACTCATTATCAAAAGCTTTTGCTACTGTTTCATATAATTTCTGATACATTTTAGCTTCTTCAGTTTTACCTAAAACTTCTGCCGTTTGTGCTGTTAATTTAGCCGAATGTGCAAAAAAAGCTGTACCAATTAAATTATGAGATGTGTCTCCTTTTACTTTACCGTTTTCAGCATTTGGTTGTAGCCAATCTGCAAACGTGTTCATAGACGAAATATAATTTTCAGATGTTGCTTTATGATGCGCCACCCATGCTTTCATTGTTTCAAAATTTTCTTCAAGAATCTTTTTATCACCTGTTCTAAAGTAGATTTTCCACGGAATAATAGTACATACATCTCCCCAACCAGAACTTACTTTATTATTATTTAAAACATCTGGTACTACCCAAGGAATACCACCATTATCGTATTGAGATTCTCTAACACTTTGTAACCAGCTAGCCCAAAATTTATATACATCTGCATTAAAAATAGACGTTGGTCCAAAAACCTGAGCATCGCCCGTCCACCCCATTCGTTCGTCTCGTTGTGGGCAATCTGTTGGTATATCAAAGAAATTACCACGAAGTCCCCAAACAATATTACTTTGTAGTTGGTTTAACTTTTTATGAGAAGTTGTAAATGTTCCGTTTTCATCAAAATCAGAATATTGAACGATTCCTGTTACCCAATCTTTTGATGGTTCTATTGCTGTATCAAATCCGCTTAACTCTACATATCTAAATCCGTGAAACGTAAATTTTGGCATCCACTCTACCACACCATCTTTTGATGCTGTATAATAATTTGTTGACAGAGCACTTCTATAATTTTCTGTGTAAAATGTACCATCTGGCGATAACATTTCTGCAAATCTAATTTTAAGTATTTGCCCTTTTTTCATAGGTACTTTTACTAGAGGTACACCCACCATATTTTGCTGTAAATCAAAAATAACAGCACCCTCTTTTTTAATAATTTCTTTTGTTTCTAATTCAATTTTAGACTTTACTGTTGTATGTCTTTTTGGCTCTAATTTTATAGCATTAGTAACCTTAGTTGCGTTAACAGTTAACCAGTCTTTATCATCAAAATTACTTGTTGTCCAAGCTGCCATTTCTAGATTGGCATCATAAGTTTCTCCGTCATAAATTTCAGACAATCTTATTGGACCATTTGTAGTTCCTCTCCAAGAATCATCAGAAATAATAACTTCTTTAGAACCGTCTTTCATTGTTAATTCTAACTGAGATAAAACTTTAGGCGATTCTGTATCACTCCAATAGGATTTCATCCAACCTAATCTACCAGAATGCCATCCTGCAGCCAATTCTATTCCAATAGTATTTTTACCAGGTTTTATTAAATCTGTAACATCATAAGTAATGGTTTCAATACGTTTTTTATACGGGGTATATCCCGGAGGCATTACATCATCACTAACGTCTTCGCCATTTATTGCCACATCAAAAACACCTTTTGCGGTAATATATAATCTTGCCGAAGCAACATCGTTAGATAACTCAAAACCTTTTCTTAAATATTGTGGTCTGTGAATAATGTTATCTTGACTTCCAATAACTCCTTCTTCTTTGGTTGATAAACCTATCCATTGGGCTTTCCAATCTGTATTGTTTAATAAACCTAATTCAAAATTATTGGTATCACTCCAATCTGAAGCATTATCATCTTGGTTCCAATACTTAACTTGCCAATACACTTTTTGACGAGATTTTAAAGCATCTCCACCATACTTAATCCATGCAGATTGAGCTGTTTTCTGTTTTTTAGAATCCCAAACATCAGCATTATCAGGCAATAAATCGGGACTACTAGCTACAACTATTTGATAAGCAGATTGACTTTTTACCTCATCTAAAATAGGTAATTGCCAAGAAAATGTAGGGTTTGATTCATAAAAACCAATAGGGTTTTCAAATCCTTCTGAAACGGTTAAGTTTTTAGGAGTCTGTAGAATTTCTGCTTCCTTACATGATACCAAAGTAAATAAGGTAAAACAACAAATTGTGGAAAAAAGATATTTAAACATGTTTATATAAAGTATTAATTAAAATTTATTTTGAAATTTATAAGTTCCTGAATTCACTAAAATTACTAAAGATTCTTTATCTGTATTTAATAATTTTATATTAATATTTTCTTTTATAGCGCTTCCGTTTACAAGTAATTCTTCTAGATTTCCTAAAGGAATATGAACTTCTGCCGTTGTATTTGGTGGAATAACAACATCTAATTGAAACGTTTTATTTTCAATTTTCCATGCAGAAGAAACTTCTCCGTAAGAGGTGTTTAAAGATGCTGATGCAGAAGATAATCTTTCATTAGGTATTGGAGCAATTCTAATTTTTTTATAGCCTGGTGCTAATGATGCAATACCCGCAATACGCTCGTACATCCATTGTCCTACTGCTCCGTACGCATAATGGTTAAGACTATTCATGCTTTGTGGGTTAAAACCATCTGCTTTACTAAAGCTATTCCAACGTTCCCACATAGTGGTTGCTCCTTGATTTATAGAATAAAACCAAGATGGATAGGTTTCTTTAAATAAAATTTTATACATTAAATCTATCTCGCCCATATCATCTAAAACCTTAGGTAATATTGGTGTTCCTAAAAAACCTGTTCCTAAATGGTAATCTGCTTTTTTAAGTTCTTCTAGCAAATGCTTTTGTGCTTTTACTTTGGTTTCTGGTTTTAATAAATTAAAATGTATCGCTAGTAAATAACTTGTTTGCGTTTGTTTTGTGTTTATAAACATTCCGTTTTCATCAAAAAACTTGTTTTCAAAAGCATTGGCTATTTCTTTGTATAAATTTTTGTATTTTTTTTCGTCTTCTGTTTTACCTAAAACACTTGCAATTTTAGATAGTAAATGAGCAGAGTGTGCAAAATAAGCTGTGTTTATAAACTCTTTTGGTGTATCGCCTCTATTCCCTATTTTACCTGTTTTTTCTGGGTAAGGTTGTAACCAATCTGCAAAAGAATGCACATAAGAAATATAATTTTTAGCCTTAGATTGGTAATAACCAACCCACTTTTTAGACATTTCGTAATTTTCTTGAAGCACACTTATATCTCCTGTAATATTATAAATATCCCAAGGGATAATTACACCTGCGTCTCCCCAACCAGAACTTGCATTGTTATTTTGTAGTACGTCTGGTATGATAAAAGGGATTAAACCGTCTTTATGCTCAGACTGAGTTTCTCGCATACTTTGTAACCAAGCTGTCCAAAAAGCATGTGTCTTAAAATTAAACATGGCTGTTGGAGAGATTACTTGTGCATCGCCTGTCCACCCTAAGCGTTCGTCTCGTTGCGGACAATCTGTAGGAACATCGAAAAAATTATCGCGTAAGCCCCAAGTAATGTTACTTTGTAATTGATTTAATTTTTCGTGTGATGATGTAAACGTTCCATTTACTTCAAAATCTGAATGCTGCACCAATCCTTGTACCCAAGTTGAATCTGGTTTTCCTTGTTTATCAAATCCACTTAATTCTACAAACTGAAATCCGTGAAACGTAAATTTTGGTGTATAGTTTATAATTCCATCCGCCGCAGCGATATAATAATCGGTAGATTGTGCCGAACGGTAATTGGTGGTATAAAACGAGCCATCACTTAACAACATTTCTGAAAAACGAATTTTTAAGGTATCACCTTTTTTCATAGGCACTTTTACCTTTGGTACGCCTACCATATTTTGCTTTAAGTTAAATATTGCTATGTTCTCTTTTACAGAAACAACCTCTACATTACTAATTAATGATTTTTGTTTTACTGTTGTATGGCGTTTAGGAGCTAGTTTAACAGAATCTACAACCGCATCTATTTCTGTATTTTGCCAAGTAGCATCGTTAAAATTTGCAGCAGACCAATTCGGTATTTCAAGATTAGCATCATAAGTTTCTCCATCATAAATACCTGCTAATCGAATAGGACCATTTGTGGTTCCTTTCCAACTTTCATCAGATATAATAATTTGTTTAGATCCGTCTTTTAAGGTTATTTCTAACTGACATAATATTTTAGGTGATGCAAAGTTTTCGTAAAGTGCTTTACCTCTACTAATTCTTCCGGAATGCCATCCTGAAGCCAACGCTACCGCTATGGCATTTTTACCTGTTTCTAATAACGTTGTAACATCGTAAGTAAGTGTTTCTATACGGTGGTTATAAGGTGTCCAACCCGGAGGCATTACATCATCACTTACATTTTTTCCGTTTAAATGCACATCAAAAATTCCTTTTGCTGTAATATATAACCTTGCAGATTCTACTTCCTTAGATACTTCAAAACCTTTTCTTAAATATTGAGGTCTATGCATTAAAAATTTTCTAACGCCTTTAATACTATCTTTTGCAGTATCTAAACCTGCCCATTTTGCTTTCCAATCTTTATTATTTAGTAAACCTAATTCAAAAGTATTTATAGCACTCCATGTAGATGCGGTTTTGTCTTGATCCCAATAGCGCACTTGCCAGTATACTTTTTGTCTAGATTGCAAAGGTTTCCCTTTATAATTAATCCATGTAGATTGATTTTTTACTTGTTTTTTTGAATCCCAAATATCTGGGTTATCTGGTAATAAACTAGGTGAACTAGCTGCAACAATTTGATATGCAGATTGACTTTTTACATTTTCTGAAACAGGTAATACCCATGAAAAAGTAGGTTTGTTATTATAAAACCCAATAGGGTTTTTAAAATTCTCTGAAACCCTAAGTTCTATAGGTTTTGAAATTTCAGGTTTTTCACATGAAATAAAAATTGATAGGGTTAGAAAACTAACTATGTAATAAAAATATTGCTGCTTCATTTTTAATTGAATTCTTTAAATTTTAGTTTTTTTTTTAGATTAAAACGGATATGCTTTAAACTGTATTAAAAGATTATTCGATTTATTTTTTATTATTTGACACATAGATTTTGTATGCATTTTTTCATAAAAAAATCATCAAAAAAAAATTAAAACTCATCAGAGCAAGATTGATTTTTTTTCTTTTAAAACCATCCTGCTCTGTCTCGTAAAATCGATAATTAATTTATATTATTTTTATTGTACAAATAACCTCTTTAACTCCTTCTGGAAACATTGCCAAAATGGGCACTACCTCCATACCAGGAACTTGATTAAATATGCGCTCTCTATTATGTTTTTTAATGATTAAAGGCACATTTGCATTAATAACAACCACACCTTCTTTTTTATGAATTGCTATTTTATACTCGGTTAATTGAGCCACTTTTTCGCCACTTGCAGAAACTAGAGGTAACACTAAGGTGTCTTTATTAAAATTTGACGCTGTTCTTACTGCTTTAATGGTTGTTTTTTCTTTATCAAAAAGGTAATTCAATTTAATATTACCTGCTGTTTTTAAAGTTTCTTTTTCACGATTGGTTAACACTGCATCTATAGTAAAATCTATAGTTTCTTTAGTATCAATTACTGATACTTTTGCTTTTAAATCATGAATATTTGTATACCAAACCTCATCAACAAAACGCTCTACTCTTGGTGTTAAACAAAAACCTTCTTCTGGTTGTGGTTGCTGGTTATAATCTTCTACTAAGAGATATTCTGCCATACTTGCTGTAAATAACGGACCAACTTTTTCGTGCCATAAAACAGCTAAAGATCCGCCTGTGGCTGCAACAGAATATTTCTTTTTCCAAATTTGATCGTAAGAAGAAACTGTACTTCTCCAAGGGCCTCTTGAGGCTAGCCACACATCTAGTTCTGCAAAGTGTTTTACACCATCTTTACTACTTCTAGGAATTGGAGTAGCTTTATTTACATTTTTTATATGCGCTGTATTATCTAAAACAAATGCTAAATTTTTTGCATGAGAAAAAGTATGATGTATGCATGGTTTTACACCATGAGACTCAAAGTGCAAACCACCAGCTAAAAGGCCGTTTACGGTACAACGCTCTAATAACTCTGTGTTTAAAACAGCTGCCGTACCAAATGCAGCATTTCTATTTGCCATTAACGAAAATGCGGGTTGACAACCATCTGTAGTTCTACTACCCCAATAACTCCATTTATTTTGACGAGTACCCCAACTATTATCCCAAGCACCATCTGGCAACATAAATTCTAGATGCCCATTCATAGATTCTGTAAGTAACACTAGTAATTCTTCATCTTTTTCCAGAACAGCATATTGTACTAAAGCATTTAAAGTTTCTTCTACATTATACCCCAAATCTACAGGATAAAAGCCTTTAGCACTTTTATCGTTATCTGGTTTATCTTCTCCAAATATCAATTTATTGGGAGTTGTTAAATACTCGGGAATTAATGTTACAAATTCTTTACTGCGGACAATATATTTTTCTTCTTTAAAATATTTTCCTAAAAAATACAGGGCATAAATAGCTGTAAAACGATAGTTGATGTGACTAAAATGCATGTCGAACTTTTTATAAACAAATTCTATTGCAGCTTTTAATCGTGTATCCCATTTTTCTTTTAACTCTTTAGATAGCAAATGCCCGTGATGATGTAAAGCTTCGCCTAAAGCTATGGCTCCAAAAACAGTAATCCCATTCCAAGATTTTGGATCTATCATATTGGTCCAACTTCCATCTGGGTTATCTACATTTACAGACCAATCCATTAGTTTTAAGGCCGCATCTAAATATTTTTGCTCACCAGTAACATCTGCCATATACATAAACGGGTAAACAGCATCGTTGCACCTACCATGCACAACATTACAGGCATAACAGTACAATGCCCCATCTGTAACGGAATCGTTTGGGTTATTTACTTGATCTCTAATCATAGCATCACACCATGTTTTTAGCAAATTAAAAGATTGCTTTTCAAACTCGGTCATGCTTTTTAAATCTAGCTTTTTAAAACCATTTTTGTTGCACGAATATATTGGTAAAATTAGCCCCAAACTCCCCCATGTGGATACCTGAATAAATGAGCGTCTTTTCATGTTTATACCTTATTTAACAATTAAGCTTTAAAATTAATTTATTTTATAAAAAACATTGTCCTGCATTATCGTTATTGGTTAAATGCTTTTTAAAATTTGATAAAATACACTCCTCTAAAAAAAAACTTTGCTGTATAAAAAAAAGCTAGCATTTTTTACAATGCTAGCTTCATCAATTTTATAATCTATTTAAAAATTATTTTACAATAATTTTATGATTGTATACTTTATTATGATCACTAATTACTCTTATAATATAAATACCAGAATTCAGTTTTTCTGTAACCAATACATTCTCTTTATTTGTAACTGTTTTGTAAACAATTTTACCTAACATATCACTAATAAATATTTTTGCATTTGTAATTCCTTTTAAAGAAATTGTAAACTGATCTTTTACTGGGTTTGGATATACATTTATAGATGGTAAAATAAGTTGATTATCATTTACACTAAGAATAGCTGTTGTTGATTCTACAATCCATTTGCTTCTATCATCTTTATTTAATGAATGACTAACAGTATTGTCTTCTTCATTATACAAATATCTTCCAGAATTTTTGGTTTCAAAAGTATAAACTCCATTTCCTTCATAAATTACCGTCCATATTTTATCTACATCTGCTCTTGGTGGTGCAAAACCAGTATTTATAATTGTTCCTGCAGATCCTCCTGCAAACCTTAAAATTCCTTTTACACTACTATCAATATTATAAAAATCTCCAGATTTTACAAATTTCCATTCTTTATCCTCACCTGTAGCTACTTCACTTGTAATTACTGCTGATTCTTCAGAATCTAAATACCTACCTGTTGCCACATTTTTAATTCTATAAATATCTCCTGATAAATCATTAAAATCTTTAACATTAACTGTTATGGTAACTTCTGTAGAAGACAAACTTTCATTTTTATCATTATAAGCTATTGCTTTTACAGTGTGCGTACCTGGTGTTTGAGTACTCCATTCTCCTGTATAAGGAGAAGTTGTATCTTCACTATACAATTGCCCATCAACCCAAAATTCAACTTTAGAAATTGTACCAGAATTTGTAGATGAATTAGCACGTAATTGAATAGTTTCTGTGGTATTAAAAACTTGATTATCATAAGGGGCTGCTAAAGAAACATTAAAAGGTTTAGGCAAAATTCCTAAATCTATTATTTGTAAATAAATAGGTTGTGCATTCCCTGTTTTTCTTTCCATTAAATAGTAATATAATTTACCATCTGCAATATGTACTCTACCGTGGTCAAAAACCTTTCCTGAAGTTGCTTGATATACTCTAGTAAAATTATTTGTACCTCCTTTAGCTTTCTCTACATAAACTCTTCCTCCTGTTAACCCTATTATGTAAACATCATCTCCAAAGGTATAAATTGAAGATCCTCCTGCAAAATCTTCGGAAGTAGTAAACTCATCAGAATCATTAGCTCCTGCTGGTTTATAAGTATGTAAATATTTAGTAACATTAAATTCGTTATCTTTTACTTGACTAATAATATGCACGTCACCTTTATCTGTCACGGTCCAATCAAAACCTTGAACAATGTAAACCTTGTCTTTTTGGGTAGTTTGTACATAATCTCCAGGTTCCATAACCTTTGCAAAATCTGCGTCTATTAAAGGTAAATTAAACTCAGTACCTTTATGATTCTTCCAACTATCGGCTCCACTTTGGTTATCGGAATACGCGTAATATACTCCATTTTGATATTGGTACTTATCATCTTTATTAGCTCTTCTCTGAAAACCTACTCTAATTTTACCGTTTATATATTTCATATTACCATATAACCCCCAGTTAACATCACCTCCTTTATTCTTAGCGTTTAAAACATTAAAATGTGTAAAACTAGACCAGGTAGAAGTACTTGCTGTGTATTTAGAAAATTTATAAGCACCATTATTGTTACCTCCTTCTCTCATATACATAAAAAGGTCTCCAGAGTCATTCACAAAAAACTGCGGATATGTTAAGCCTTGAAAATTAGAGTAATCTTCACCTCCATTAAGACTAAGGTGCTTGTATCCTCCTTCGTTATTTTGCTCAAACTGACTTAAGGTAAATTCTGCATCAGAAACTGATACTATATTTTTCTTAGAATAAGAATATCTAAAATAGTCTTTAGCTAAACTTCCATCAGATGGTCTAGTTCTATGGTAGGCATGCATATCATATAATAGATGAATAGTTCCATCTATTGGACTAATACCAATACCTATTGTATTATGAGACTCACCTATCCACCATTGATTATTAAACCCTGTATGTGTATGAGGAAATTCTATTGTAGCCATAGTACCCGTTTCTGTATTATAACGTGTTAACATAACATGACGATCTGCCTTACCCCCTCTATACCATGTCATAAAAACATATTTACCATAGGTTTTTATACAATCTCCATGCGCAGATATATTACGTCCATAAAAATAATCAAAGGGAGCATTTACGCCCGTATTTGTAGCACCATCTCCAACTTTAACACCATCAAAATGTAAAGCAATATCAGAAATTTTAACTTCTTTTTCTAAAATTACCTGTGCATTTATAGAGCTATTAAATCCTAAAAAAAGAAATAAAGTCAATATTAGTTTTTCGTTGGAAAACTTAAAATATTTTTTAATTGTAGTTTTTATCATTTTATTTTAATTAGTAAAAATTTTATTTACAACAAATTTCATTAAAATACATCAACAAACTGTTATATACTGTCCTGTATTACTTAATAAATTTTGCAGTTCTTAAAAGAGGGCATAGATTAAAAACAATATAACCTTTTTTTAGCTTACTTTTAAAATAAATAAAAGCCAGAGAAATTAATTTCTCTGGCTTTTATAAAAAACTATTTTTTATCAAAAAAAATTATTCAATTACTAATTTTCTTTGATAAGATTTTCCATCACCTACAACATTTATTAGATAAATGCCTGGAGCAAATTTTTCTTCATTTATTATTTCTAGAGTACCACTAGTAGTTGTGTTTTTATAAATTAATTTACCTAGCATGTTACTAATTGAAATATCCGCCTTTTTAATGCCTTTTAAAGAAATATTAAAACTACTTCTTGCAGGGTTTGGGTAAACTGCTACCGTAGTAATATCATCAGTTTGTAAAATATTTTCTTTTTCTGATGTTTTACTTAAAGCTGTACTTGTTGCTATTAACTGCCATTTAGTAGTATTAGCACTACCAGATGTTACCAACACACCTTTATTACTGCTATTTTGAGATAAGAATCTATTATTCTTTTTTAATTTAAATTGATAAATATTATTACCTAAACTAATTACAGACCATTGCTTATCACTTTGAAATTTTACAGGTTCTGTTTGGGTTCCTACAATAGTGTTATTAGCACCTTCTGCTAGCATACCAGAACTATTACTGTTACTTGCTTTTCTGTTATCTATATTAAAATAACTACCCGTACCTGTTCTTACAAGTCTCCATTGTTTATCGTACCCACTTTGCCCTGTATTAGTCTGAATAACAGTACTACTAGGCACACCTTGTAAAAACCTACCTGTTGATACATTTTTTACTTTATACCAAGATGCTGTTATATCTCCAATAGTTGGCGGAGGTGTAGACACATTATCATCACTTATTTTAAAAACATAAGAAAATATACCTTGGCTATCTGTTTTGGTATCACCTCTGTCTTCTGCTATAACAACAAGATTACCATCAACTATACGTACACCAGAGCTTCCTAAGGTATCTTTTGTTTGATAAACAAGATCATTTCTGTATTTAAATTCTCCTGCTGCTGTACTCTGTATTGTTATAATTCCTTTAGATTTATTAATAGAAGTGTTGTAAATACGGTCTCCATAAGCAATACCTGTTTTACCTACTCCTGAGTGTTTTGTAAATTCAGTTTGTCCGGCTTTACGCACATAGGTATAATGATATTTAGTATCGTTACCTCTACCTCTATAACTAATATGAATATCTCCTTTATCACTTACTGCCATTGAAGGTCCTCCGCTAGATCCTTTACCATCTTTAGTTGCTGGTAAATCTATTAAAAGTGGAGAATAATCTTGAATTGGCATAGGTTGTGTTTTTCCGTCTACGTCTTTCCAAGCACCGGTCATTGTAGGTCCAGCGTTTGCCACATACACCCCTTCATTAAGTACATCGTCTGCTTTTTTTCTTGCCCATCTTACAGAAAAACCATAATATAAATCACCTCCTGCCAAAACAGGTGCTGGTGCATAGGCATAATTTCTATCTTTTGTTTCTACAAATCCTTTACCAGAACCTCTAATTACCATTTTAGCTTTAGACCAGGTACTTGTAGATCCATTATATACATGAACCATTTCATTACCACCAACTGCAGATCCTTTTCTGTAATTAACAATCAAGTTACCTTTGTCATTTTCGGTAACCGCTGGATATGTAATTGTAACATTTTCTCCTACAGCTAAATACCCTCTCGTTCTATTAAACATACCTATTTTAAAGTCGCTATCTTTTGCAAAAGCAGTATTCTTTTTAGATACAATATACTTAAGCGGATCATTATGATGATCGTAAAAAACATGAACTGTACCGTCTGTTTTACTAACACCAACACTTATAGTTTTATGAGAATCTCCCCAGCTATTTACCTTAGGGCCAATTAATGTATTTTTATGAGGTAATTGAACTGTAACCCATTTACCTGATCCTATTTTTTTACGAGAAATCATTAAATCTCTACCATTTTTCATACCGCCTTTGTACCAGCCAAAGAAAATATATCCATTAACAACTGTTAAACAATCTCCTCTCGGACTTATGCTTGGTGCATAATGAAATGCTTTTACTTTTTCTCCGTTTTTATTTGGATACCAAAAATATAATGCCTCATTTGTTACTTCACTTCTTTCTAAAAATTCTACTTTTTGAGCAAAAGTATTTTTAAAGGATAATAAAAATAGTACTATCGCAAATAGTTTGATTGTGTAGGTAATCCTAATTTTTGCATTAGTTAATGTTTGTTCTTTTAAATCATTCATAAGTTTAGTTATTTAATTAGTTAATTGTTTGTGTTTTATTTATTTTAACACAAAAAGCATAATATCTATATTCATATATTATCGCTATAGGTTGTAACAATAATATATAAAGCTCATAATTTTGAATTTTAAAATTCACAACTATTTTATTTGTTGATCTTATTAATAAAAAATCAACATGCTTAGATACTAGCTTTAAATTTATATTTACCCGATTCTACTCTATATACAGCATTTCCGTTTTCAAAACGAAGGAAGGTTACTACTTCACTTTTTTTCATTGGTTTTCCGTTTTCGGTAATACTTTTTAAATTATTTGTTGGTATATAAACTGTAGCCTGAGAATTAGGAGGAATACTTACATTTAATGTAAATTGTTTATCATTACGCTCCCAACGGCTACTTATTTTCCCATAAAGGGATGTTGTACTTCCTTCTACAAAACTCAAATCGCCTGCTAGTATAGGTTGAATAATGAAAGATTGAAAACCAGGAGACAAAGGATCTGGACGAATACCCGCAAGACTTTTGGTCATCCAAGACGCTACACCAGTGTAACAGGTATGAATACGACTAGGTACATCTACATTCCAATATTCTGGCCAAGTATTTTCTCCGCGTTCAAGAAAGTACCCGTAACTAGGTTGTACCTTACTAGAAAGTGCTTTAAAAAACAAATCACTTCGTCCAGATTCTTCAATCATATACTTAAATAAAACGGGTAAGCCAGAACTTCCCATATCTAAATAAGCCTGATTATCTGTAAGTTCTTTTTCTATGTTAGCAAATACTTTATCACGAAGGTTTTTAGGTGCAACGCCTGTCATTAAAGCAAAAGCTTGTTGTACCTGAGTTCCGTTTGAATAGGTATTTGTTTCAGAATTAAAAAAGTGTTGATGTATGGCCTTGCGCAATGCATCTAAGCGTTTTTGATAAAACTCAGCATCTTTTTCTTTACCTTGTATTTGAGCCATACGAACCACATCTGCCAAGTTCATGGCATACACACAGTTATTAAAATATTGTGCTTCTGGTGTATCTCCCCATTCTTTACGTTTTTTGGGTGCAGCCCAATCTCCAAGAAATTTCCCTCTATTTTCTGAATAATTAACAAGAACGCCATTTTTTACATTCTCATTTAAATACTCCAACCACTTAATGGCTTCTGGATAAATGCGTTCAAATATTTGCTGATCACCATAAACTTGATAAAATGCTGTAGCAATATTAAGTCCTGCACTACTCCACATTGGCCCTCCAAAATGATGGTTAATTTGTGGTGCAGTATGATAAAACCATCCGTTTTCTGTTTGTACATCTGCCCAATCTCGCACATGTTTCATATACAATGCGCCACTTTGATAATTTGGCAACGCTATACCCCAAGAGGTTGCAAAGGCTACTTCGCCATACCCTAATCGTTCTCTATGTGGGCAATCCATGGTAAAACCTTCTACCGTGTTTGCACGATAGGTCCATAAATCTGCCTCATAAATTTTATTGAATAATTCTTTTGATGACGTAAAATGCCCAACCTGTTTAATATCGGTTGCAAGCACCAAACCTTTTACATCACTAAGTTTTGGTTTTTGCCTTAAACCTTCAATAGTTACATAACGTCCTGCGATATAATTAAATCGGTTTCTAAAGACCTCTTCCCCTATTCCTGTACAAATATATTCATTGAGCTGTCCAAAATCTTGCCCAGTTTTATCATCATCGGCCACTTTAATTTTTATGACATCGCCTGCTTGCTGACCTCTTATTTTTAGTTCTACCCAACCTGTAAAATTCTTACCTAAATCTACAAAGTAAGTCTCTTCACCAGAAATATTTTTAGCCGAAATTGTTTCAATTATACGAGTTGGTTCCATCATTTGAGACGAAAGCTTTGCTTTAATGGTTGTTTCTTCTGCTAAATCCCAATTTGTATCATCAAACTCAGTAAGATTCCATCCTTGTATATATTGTTGTGCATCCACAATTTCACCACCGTGATCTCTATATTTTATTTTCCCTCGGTTTTTACTGTTAGCCGCATGGCATCTCCAATCTTTTCCTGTTTCTAAAGACAACGACTTTCCTTTTTCATCTTCGCCATTAAGTTGAACACGTAGCGCTTGGAATGTATTGAAGGTTGTGTAACGAGACCACCCTGGGCCTGTCCAAAATGCTATAACATTATCGCCTTTCACCAATAAATCACTAATATCGTAAGTAACATACAAAATACGTTTGTCTAAACGCGTTTGAGCAGGTGCCAAAAACCGATTATCTGCTTTTTTGCCATTTACATACAACTCGTGATAACCACATGAAGCCACATGAAGAAATGCTTTTTTAGCCGGAGCAGATAATTTTAGATTTTTTCGAAACCATAAATGTTGTTCTACCGGAAGATTTGTTTTGTGATCTGTTGCTAATTCAGTTGTTTTTTCTTTATCAGCAGTCTTAGCAACTTTATCCATATTGGGATGTCTAATCCAAGAAGCTGTCCAATCTTTATCTGCAAGTAATCCTATAGAAAAACGAGCAGATTTACTCCAATTGCTAGCTTTTCCATCTTTATCAAAAACACGAACTTTCCAATAACAATCTTGATTTGAAACTAATGTTTTGCCTGCATAAGAGACCAAAGCAGATTGCGATGATTTAATTTTACCACTATCCCATAAATCGCCTTCGTTTTTAGTTAAAAGTTCTGGGCTACTAGCTACAAGTATATGATACCCCGTTTGCTTTTGACCTCTAACATAGGCTTCGTCAATTATTTGCCAACTTAAACGTGGTTTATTAGTGTCTATACCTAAAGGATTTACCAAATATTCACATCTTAATTCTTTTACGTCTATAGGTTTAACCTTTTGAGCACAACATACATTCAAAAAAGTTAAACAAAGTATTACTAGAAAATTTCGAATTCTATAATCCATCTGTTTAATTAATTAGAAACTGCTTTTGGTGATTGTACTACGCCGTTTCCTTTTTCCCAGCTCCAATAATCTATAGACTTTCTGTTTTCATCCAATACATAACTCCATTTTTTTAGATAAAATTCTTTGGGTTTAAAATCATCTCCCACATCTTTTAATGCTTTTTGAAGTTTAGCATCTAACTCTTTTTGTAGTGTTTCAAACTCTGGTTTATCCAGTAAATTATTCATTTGATACGGATCTTTAACGTTGTCAAAAAGTTGACTTGCGCCTTGTGGACTGCATGTATAACTATATTGCTTAGTTCTAATAGCTCTGTAAGAAGCATCTTTATAACTGTTTGCAAAAGGACTAACACCCATTAATAAAGCAACACGATCTGCATTTGGATCAGGATTTTTTATTAACTGAGAGATGTCTTCGCCCTCTATACTATTTGGTACTTTACTGTTTGTTAAACCCAACAAAGAAGGTAAAATATCTGGTGTATTTATGGGTGCATTTACTACAGCTCCTTTATTTTGATGAATACCTGGGTAGCTTATTAAAAACGGAACTCTAGTAGATTCATCCCAAGCTAATTGTTTTGTAAAAGGCACTTCTCCGTGCCCACCCATCATTTCTCCGTGATCTGCAGAAAACACTATAATAGTATTATCTGATAAATTTAATGCTTTAATTTTTGCTAAAACACTACCAATAGCTTCATCTGTTGCTGTACAATGTGCATAGTAGCCTTGTAATTCTTTACGTGTTTTTTCTTCTAAATTTTTAGGAACATTTGGGTTGATTTTTAACGCTTCCGTTGGATACATGTCTTTATACTTCTGAGGTGCACTATAGTGCGGAAAATGAGGCGTAGCTATAGAAATAAACATTAAAAATGGATTTTCATCATTTGCGTGTTCACTCAAATATTTATTAGCATCTTTGGTAATAGCAAAAGGCGAATATTCGTCCCAATATTTAATGTTTGTATCTTCATTATCATAATAAGGCATTTTATTATAATCGTGAGAACATTCTAATGCTTTCCAATAGTCAAAACCCTGACGTCTTTCTTTTGGGATGTAATTAGATCGTCCATGACCATCTAAATGCCATTTACCCCAATAAGCAGTAGAATAGCCTTCTGATTTAAAAATTTCGGCCATACATAATTCCTCTTCTGGCAAATACAAATCGTTTATAAACATACCTGTAGTAGTTGGGTACTTTCCGGTAAGTAATGCAGCTCTGTGCGGTGTACAAACCGGTGTTACCGAAACTGCGTTTGTAAAATTTACAGACTCCTTAGCAAACTTATCTAGATTAGGTGTTTTAACATTGGTATCTCCAGCATACCCTAAAGCCGAACCTCTCCATTGATCGGTTAAAATATAAACGATATTAGGTTTCTTCTTAGATTCTATTACAGGTTTTGTGTTTTTATTTTTCTTGATATTAGCACAACTTGATAACGCTATGGCTACTATAAAAAAAACACCTAGTACCTTATTTGTATTCATTTTTATCAACTTTAATTTTTGTTACTATAAATTTTATAGGCTGTTTTTAACAATTTATTTGTTAACTTTTTAATTCTGAAAGTTTTAGAAAAAGAGATATTGACTTCTAAAATGTATAACACCCAAAATTAAAGAATAGTATTTCGTTTTACTATATACATTCTGATATGTTTATTATACAAAATGATATTTTTAAAAGTTTCTAATAAGTCTATTTATTTTTTTTCCTTTTGTAAGTGAAATTTTTTGCTCCTATATTTTGCATTCTCATAAAAACATAACAAGCTGCTCTTACTTTATAATCACGTCCATCCATATCGAAAATCTTTAAAAAGGTTTACAAAACCTTAACCCTTCATTTGCTTGTTTGTCAATTGCTCATGCTCGGCTTGTTAATTTCCATAACAACCAATAAACTGATGTGGAATGTCTTCTATAATAGAAAAAAATATTCAATTTTTCCTGTGCTACCAAATTTGCATCGTAAAAAATTGATGATACATTAAGAGTTATAAAAAAAGTTTCAACGTATCGGTACTTATGATTTTGCATTTTTTAAAGTTTGTTTTTTTAATCATTCATAAGTTTATGTATTTTTTATATCGTATAAATACAAAAAACAGAGATAAATTCAATACCATATTTGATTGAACTTATCTCTGTTTTCTTATAAAGACTAAATAAACTCTATTGTTTAGAATCTATTAAATTATCTAGTTTATAATTACCATCCAGCATTTTGTACAAGATTTCCATTACCTTGTAAGGCATCAGACGGCAATGGCATGGTTTCATACCTTTCTGCATAATCTGCAACAGCATCTGGCCCCTCTTGCATAGCCTTTTCAACATCACCCCAGCGCTGTAAATCAAAATATTCTTGATATTCTCCTGCTAGTTCCCAAGCTCGTTCTTGCTTAATATTTTCTAAGGTTACACTACCCAATGAGGCTAGACCAACTCTGCTTCTAACTCTATTAATATGTGGTAAAGCTTGAGTAGAGTTCCCTGCCCCCACATAAGCCTCTGCTAGCATAAGCAACACATCTGCGTAACGAATAAAAACTTCATCATTTTCATTTGAATTTGTTCCGTTACCGCCACCTTCAAACCACTTATTAAAACCTAATCCTGTAGTTTCATCATAAGTAGTAATTCCGTTTTCAAAAACTGGAAATGGAGGTTGATTAAATGTAATCGTTTCTCCATTAAATGCTTCATAACTATAAGCCATGGTAACGTCTCTCCTTGGGTCAGTAGGTTCAAATGATTCGTAAAACTCTAATGAAAGTGCCCATTCATTAAAGGCACCTACCCCAGCAGAACCAGCACCTGGTGTATTAGGTGGTCGTAGAGCCCATGGTATTAGATTTCCTGCAAATGTATTACCAATTATATTTGGCTGAGCCCATATAATTTCATTATTAAATTCATTGTTAGTATCAAATACATCTTTGTAAGTTGGTTGTAAATCATAAACATTAGAGTTTACCACTTCTAATAATTTATCTACAGCCATTTGGTAGCTACCTCCAGTTATTCCTAAACTAGGATTAGACTGTTTTAAACCTGCCATTTGAAGATATACCTCACCTAATAAACTTTTTACGGCTCCAGAGGTTGGACGTCCATTTTCATTTGTTGGTCTTGTAGCTGGTAACTTATCTTGCGCATATTCTAAATCGGCAATAATAGCATCATATACTTCTTGTGCACTATTTCTAGGCAATGAATTACCATTAAGTAAATCGCTATTTACTTCACTAGTAGGTACTAAATGTAAAGGCACTCCACCAAACAACCTAACCATAAAAAAATACTCGTTTGCTCTTAAAAATCTAGCTTCTGCTAGTCTATTTTCGGCCTGTGCTTCAGATATATCTGCATTTGGAATTGCATCAATAACAATATTTGCTCGTTGTATGGTTTGATAAGCTAATGTCCAAATTCGGGTTGTAAAAAATCGATCTGAAGGATCCCAAAGGTAGGATACATAACGTGCATCTCTATTAGTAGGATCAAATCTACAAACCGTATACTGGCTTGGTCCAGAGCAAATAGACCATCTAAATAACCTGTTACCTAATGCAGAAATCCAAGCATCGTAAACACCATTCATTGCCAGATCAACACCTTTTATATCTACAATTGCATTAGATTGGGTATTAAATGAGAACACTTCTTCTTTCAAGTCGTTACATGAATAGAGGAAAATAGAAAGTACAATTAGTACTGAAAAAATTTTAGTTTTATTTAAGTATAACATTTTCTTTTTTTTTAATTAAAATTGTGCATTTATTCCAAAACTTATCAAACGAGTAGTAGGATAGGTACCAAAATCAAGACCAAATAAACCACCTTGACCTCTAAACGAATCAAAAGAATCAACTTCTGGATCTAAACCAGAATAATTAGTTATTGTTAATAAATTAGTACCAGTAAGAGATACTTCTAGAGCAGAAAGAGTTTTCCATCTTTCTGGCAGAGATATATTATATTTCAGGGTTACATTCTTTAATCTTAAGTAACTACCATCTTCTATAATAGAACTATTAAAAGTATCTGGGTTGTTAATACCAGGTCTAGGATAACGAGGATTATTTGTTGGGTTAGAAGGCGTCCAACGGTTATCATAGTATTCTTGTAAAGTGTTTGCAGAGTTGGTAGATAATATGTACCTCGACGCATTTGCTATATCATTACCAATAGAAGCTTGAAAAAACAGATTTAGTGAAAAATCTTTATACGATAAATCATTATTCCATCCAATAATAGCATCAGGGTTTGGATCACCAATAACCACTCTATCATCAATATTAAGAACACCATCTTTAGTAACATCAACATATTTATTTCCTCCTAGAGTTTCTCCTCCATTAAATGGAGAAAATGTTGGGTTTCCACTGGTATCAAAATCTGATTCTTGAATTAAACCATCGGCTTTCCAACCATAAAAAGCACCTATTGGCTGCCCCACCTCGTATACATTAGTATTTACAAACACATTTGTAAATGCTTGTCCATCTGCTGGGAATAATCTAGGTGCTGTACCGATATCCAAAACTTTTGATCTATTCATACTTAAATTAAGACTACTAGACCAATTAAATTCTTTATTTCTAAGAATATCAGCAAAAATACCAATTTCCAATCCTTTGTTTTCAACCTCACCAAGGTTTACTAAAATATTTCTAAACCCATCTTGAGCAGGCAGGCCTACAAGTTGTAATAAATCTTGAGTTTTCTTATTATAGTAGGATACATTAAATTCTAAAGCATTATTAAACAAACCAAGATCAAAACCAATATCAAAAGTGGTAGTGGTTTCCCATTTCAATTCTGAATTACCAGCTGTGTTGGCAGGCTGAATACCAATGCTAGAAGTATTACCTATTGTAGAGAAAACATTGTTTGATTGAAACTGGTTTAAGGATTGGTATGGCTCAATAGCTTGACTACCTACCTGCCCCCAAGAGACACGAAATTTAAGATTAGATATCTTAGAATCTTCTAAAAACTCTTCGTTAGACACCAACCATGCTCCTCCAAAAGAAGGGAAAAATCCCCATTTATTATTCTCAGAAAAACGAGAAGACCCATCTGCTCTATAAGTAGCGTTTAATAAATATCGGTCACTAAAACTATAGTCTAACCTTCCAAAAAAGGATTGTAAATTAGCCTCAACTCTGTTACTACTAGCAAGTTGACTTCCGGCAACGCCAACATTATCTAAACCAAAAAGATTGGTAGATAAATTTTCTGAGATAGTACTTACACTTCTAGTATTAAACCCATTATACTCCTGCCCTACAAGAATATTAAAATCATGTTTCTCAGAAAATATCTTGCTATATTTTAAATAGTTACTAATAACAAAATTAAATTGCTCTGCACTAGAAGTTCTAATTCTACCATTAACCAAAAATGCTTCTCCACCCAGTTGTGCAGGTGTAAATAATCCATTACTTGAATTAAAAAAATCTACACTACTATTATTTGTAAAGGTTAATCCTTCTGTTATATCTATAGTTGATTGAATACTAGATAAAATTCTAGTTTCGGCTCTTCTTCTTTGACTTTCTGTAAAATAAAGATAAGGGTTTTGAAATAAGAGACCATTTGATGCATTTCCAGTAAAATCGATAGGCACCAATGGCTCTGAAGCAGCTGCACTAAAAATACCTCCTTGATTTTTACTTAGTTCACCACCTTCAGAAAAGCTACCTCCTTTTCTTACCGTATGCGTTAAGGCATTACTTAATTTAACATCTAAAAGACCATTTAAGGCTTTAAAATCTATATTTGCACGAAGATTAGCTCTTTCATAATCATTGTTTTTGAAAATACCCTTTTCATTTATATAGTTTACCGCAGTAAAGAAATTCATTTTTTCTGCACCACCACTCATAGATACATCAAACTCTTTTCTTATTCCGGTTTGTGATACAAGGTCTTGCCAATCTACCCCTTGTCCAGCAAAATCAGATGGATTTGCAAAAGGGATGGCACCACCTCCATTTGCTGCAGCCTCATTTCTATACTCTGCATAAGTTTGCCCATTTAATACATTAAACCTTGCTAATGGTTCTGAGAAACCTATGGTAGAAGATGCATTAATTTGAGTTTCTCCTTTCTTACCTCTTTTTGTATTTACGATAACAACACCGTTAGCCCCTCTTGCTCCATAAATAGATGTTGCAGCTGCATCTTTTAACACTTCAAAAGAAGCAATGTCTCGAGGACTAAAACTAGGAATACCACTTACAGGCACACCATCTACCACCCAAAGTGGATTATTATCACCATTAATAGAATTATTACCCCTAATACGAATACGTGCAGGAGAACCTGGCTCTCCAGTACCATTAATAATGTTTACTCCTGATGTTCTTCCTTGAAGAACTTGACTGACATCTGTAAATATGGCATCATCTAATTCTGCACTATCCACAAAGCCAACAGACCCTGTTATTTTTGATTTGTTTTGTGATCCATAGCCAATAATAACAACTTCGTCTAATTCAGAAGCATCTTCCTCTAATACAATTGTAATATTTGTTTGGTTATTAACAGCTAATTCTTTAGATAAATAACCTAGATAGGATATTACTAATGTGGCATTACCATTAGCTATATCTAAAGAGAATTTTCCCTCCATATCAGATTGTACTCCATTAGTTGTTCCTTTTTCTAGAACGGTAGCATCTGGTAACGGAGAGCCATCTACCCCCGTTATAGTACCCCTTATTGATTTTTGTCCAAAGCTGAGTAAGCTTGTAAAAAAACATAAGAGAAACAAAAATTTTAAATGCGGCTTTTTAGTTAATTGTTGGTCATTCATTTTCTTTTTAGTTTAATTTGTTTATTATTTTTTTTTAAATTTTAGGTTAATAATTCCTTAAAAATATTGTTTATCAAATTAAATCTTGTCTTGGTTTGACCTGTGTATATTATTTTGTTTGATGTTAATAGTTAAAATGATTTGTTGTATGATTTTTTTATATACCGATATAAATAAATACGGAAATGTTTTAAAAAAATAAATCTATACTTAGGTCTTGCAAAGCACATAGACTAACAAGTATTTATTCTTTTTTACATGATAGTTTTCCAAAAAAATATTAAAATTAACAAGGAAGAGTCACCAGATAATTATGGTTATAAATCTTATATTTAAACACAAAGTCACCTATTTGATAAGTAATATTAAAATTTTGTGCCCCTGAAGTCTTCTACTTTATTATTTTGTTATTCTATTTCTAACTTGGTACGTTCTGCTTTTAAAGAGGGTTTATTCCAATTAATAAACATTGATACAGCACCTTTTATTTGTTTTTCTATTAGAATTGGCTGTGCGTCTGGACCAAATACTTTAGCTGGTTTCCATTTAGAACCTACTGCTGAAATTTCATCAAAAAAGAAAAACCCTTCTTGTTTTGGATAATGCCAAGTTGCTTTTTTAGGATCATTACCATTTACAGGGTTTAGTACACCTAAAGTTACATCTGTTTTGTTTTTAAAACCAACATTTAGATTGTTAGTTAAATAGAATACAGCCCAATGCCAAGGCGCAAAATAACCTTCAAATTCGGGGCCATTATAAACTTGTCCCGGAATATTTATTTTTTTATCAATAGCATAAACATCTAAAATACCGCCTTGTGTTCGGTTGTTATAAATTCTCCAAGGCCCTTCGCCTAACCAACGTTTTCTATTAACCTCTTTTGCTGCAACTTCAATTCCTATACCTGAATAATGATATTTGCTTTTTGTTAAAGTATAGGCATAATCTAGAGCTATTTCTCCATTAGCTTTTAATGTCCATTTAAGAGTATCAAAACCTTTAGTATTTGTTGCTTCAATTATAAATTGATTTTCTTGTTTTGTAATAGTTGCTTTTGATGTTGATGTTGTCTGGTTGTTTATAGATACATCGTCTGCCTTAAAGGTAAGAAAAGGAAAGTTAGCTAAACTAGTTGCTTTATCATTGTCTAAAACGGATACTAATATTCCACTAGACTCATTAAAACGAAGTGTTGTTTTTCCTCTATGAAATGTAAATGCATCTTTTTTATCTTGCACAAATGCTTTATTTTCTGATACTCTAAAACCGTTTTTAGGTTCTGTAATAGGTAAGCGTTTATCATACACTAAGCGACCTTGGTTATCAAATACTTCGATAACAAGTGCATCATTTTTAATAAATGAATTTGGCAATGTAACTACTAATTGTCCTTTTTCTCCTGCCTTTATATTCGCTTTATTTACTGTTCCTGTTTTTATCGTTCTATGTCCGTTACTTGCAGCATCTGGGTTTGCAAAGTCTATCAATTTCCAATTAATGGTGCATTGGTTAAGATTAACAAATGAAAATTTATTATGTACTTGTAAAAAGCCATCAAAATTGGCATCGATTTTATTGTTTGCGATTACAACTGGCGACCAAATTTCGCGCACAGCATTAGAGCTACCTTTTTTCTCGGCACTAGGACCAGCAATACCATCGGCAGCTTTATTGTCTTGATTATCGACTGTATATCCCAAATCATTTCTCATCAACCCTTCATCATAAAGTGCCCAAATAGTCATACCTCCACCTACTTTAGATGTTTCAAACAAATTCCAATAGGTTTTTAGGTTTGCAGCCCCACCGCCATCATACAAGGCATGTAATACCTCGTTGGGAAGATATACGTGATTTTCTTCAAAGAGATTTTTCTTTATCGATTCGTAATCTGGATAATAAGTGGTATTTACAATATCCCACTTAGGGTTATAATTTGCAAAAATATCATTTGCTTTCGCTTCATTTTTTTAAAGGTCTTCTGTTTTGAATATACCATTTGGCAAATAACTCATCAAATTCTGGTGTATGTGCCATATGATTACCGTTACCCCATAAAATGATACTTGGATGATTTACATCTCGCACCACTAATTCTTTTAATATTTTGGGTCCAACTTCTTTATCTAAAGGGCGCCACCAACCAGGTAATTCATCTAGTACTAGTAACCCAAGAGAATCACATAAATCAAAGAAATGGGTATCTGCAGGATAACAAATGGAACGTACAAAATTGAAATTTAAGCTTTCATAAACTGAACATTATCTTCCATATCTTGCTTAGAAAGTGTACGTCCTGTTTCTGGACGAAAACTATGCATACTTGCACCTTTAAGTAAAATTCGTTTATTGTTTAGATAAAAACCATCATGATCCCGAACTTCAAAAGTTCTAAAACCAAATTTTTGTTTGTATGTATGTACTATTTCTTTCTTATTTTTTAATGCTATTTCTACCGTATATAAGTTAGGGAATTCGTGCGACCAAAGGTTTATATTATTAAAATTACCTTTAACAACAGTGTAATTGTCTAATATTTTGGTTTCTATAGGTGCCCCTACTTTATTGTTATTGGCATCGTAAATTTGTGCTAACACAGTTTTAGCGTTTTTAATACCTTTAGTAAAAACGTTCATAGTAAAATCACCAGTCATTTGAGCGTTAATAGCTACACGTTCTATAAATTCTTTAGGTACTTCTTCGATATAAACAGGTCTAAAAATTCCGCTAAACAACCAATAGTCTGCAAATCTTTCGGCAGCATTTATTGATTCATTTAAAGAAGCGTTGTTAACGTTAACCTCAAGAAGGTTTGTCCCTTCTTTTAGAAAATTTGTTATTTCAAATTTAAACTCCGTATGCCCACCTTGGTGGAAACCTACTTCTTTTTTATTTAGGATTACTTTTGTATCGGTCATTGATCCTTGAAAGGTGATAAAATATCTTTTATTAGACGTTTTCTTAAAATCGAATTCATGACGATAATTACCAATACTAGTTATTCGTTGTTCTACCCTATCCATACCATACAAATAAAACCCAAAACCTTCCATTTCCCAATTAGAAGGGACAGGAATGGTGGTCCAAAAACCACTGTTACGGCCTTTATCTATTTTAAAACCCCAATTTACCGCTGTAGTAGCGTCTTCTCCAGAAAGGTATATTTTTTGCTGGGCTTCAGTGTTAAAGGAAAAGAAAGTAATAAAAAACAGGCAAATTAAATCTTGTAATTTCATTTTATAGATTTTGAAAAGAAGAAAGAATAACTTTTAATAAGAATAGGTCTAGAATAATTTTAGTAAAATACTTTTCTAAAACAAAAATAAGTGAATACCACATACTTAATAACGTGAGTTCGAGCTAATCAATCGCAATATTCGGTAACATATTCGGGATTTTTATAGAAGGTTTTTTAGGTAAAAAAGAATATGCAATTAATCCAGAGATCATATTTGTTATGAAATTATCAAAAGATCTATGTCTAGAATGTTCAATTTGGCAAGTGTTTTTTAGTACATCATTTACTGTTTCGATGATTGCTCTTTTTCTTAGGATAACTTTATCCATATAGTCCATTGCTTTCTTTTTCATGTTTTTTCGAACTTTAGTTATTAAATGAATTCCGTCTACAAAAAGTCTTTCAAATAAATCTTTCCCAATATATCCTTTGTCTCCAAAAATTTTTCCAAATAATTTGTCGTGAAACTTCTTTTGTTTGAGAGGGAATCTGTCGTCTACATTGGCTGGAGTGAACATAAAATCAATAATTTCTCCTTTGTCATTGCAGACAATATGTAGTTTAAATCCAAAATACCACCCCATAGTTCCATAGCTTTTTTTGGCAATATCTTTAAATACTTGATGTTGTTTTTCTCTTTATAGTGACATACTTTTAAAGGAGTAGAATCAATAAAAGAGATACCTGTGCAATCGCCTAAACAATACATTTTCATAAAAACGGCTAAAGGTTGTGTAACCTTTTTTGAAGTTCTACAAATCTATTATAAGAAACACAATCTGGAAACAGATCTTGTCTGTATTTACAAATATGGTTTAAGTAAAAGTGTTTAAGGTTTCGGTAAGACTTTAGGTGAAATATAACAAGTATGGTCATCACTTCACTATCAGACATTTTGAACTTTCTATTACGTTTTTTAGTTGTTGAACCATCAGAAATGCTGTTTTTATTAAGAATTAAGTTAAATTCTTTCATAAAATCATCTAAAGAACAGAAAATTTCTATAATTTTACTATCAGAAATCATAAGCAGGATATTTATTAATATATTAGAATTCAGTACTTTAATATACTAAATATTCTGCTTTTTTTATAGGTTTAATTAAAATTTCTTACATCGAACTCACGTTTAATAAGTCTATTTTTGTAGGTTTATAGCCTTTTAGTGCAAATACAACTCTTAATATAAAGTTTAGACATCAAGTACATATCATGAAAAAAGTTTTTGTTCAGCTAGAAGCAGGCCGTGGCTATGGTAGAGATTTATTAAAAGGGATACATCAATACAATAATCAATTTTTTAATTGGGAGATTATTTTTGAACCTGCTTATTATCTAAAAAAATCTAAAACAGAAGACATTAATAAACTTATAACATTAATGAAACCAGATGGTTGTATTCTTGAAAATATAGACAATATGTCTATGATTTCTAAACTCGGAATTCCGTTTATACAAGCCAACAGCTTAAACTATATTGATAACACGCCCTATTTAAAAGGAAATTACGAAGCTGATGGCAAAGTAGCTGTGAATTACTTTTTAGCGGTTGGTTTTAAAAAACTAGCTTTTTTTGGTGTTAAAGATTTAGCATGGTCTGATGGTAGGTATCAAAGTTTTAAAAATCATGCTAAATTAAACAGTATTAATGTTTATCAATATTTAGCTGAAATTAAACCTAAAAAAGGGTTAAATTATAATTTTGAAGATATTATAAAATGGTTAAAATCATTACCAAAACCTATAGGAATTCTATGTTGTAATGATGATTTTGGACAAATGTTAATTAGAGCTTGCTCTATGGGGAATATAAAAATACCTTATGAAGTTGCTGTTTTAGGTATTGATAATGACCAATTACTGTGTAATTTAACACATCCAAAATTATCTAGTATTGCAAGAAACCATACCAAAGCCGCTTTTAGTGCCTGTAAAATTTTAGACAAGATGATGAATAATGAAGTTATTGATAATTATATTATTCCTACAGAACCACTAGATGTAGTTGTACGTACCTCTACAGATATTATTGCTTGTAATGATAAAGAAGTTATTAAAGCACTTCATTACATTAGAAATAATATACATTTAAATATAAGTGTAACACAGGTTGTAAATGCTACTAATATAAGTAGAAGAAGTTTGTATTCTAGATTTAAGGAGGTTACAAAAAATACGATCTACGACGAAATACAATTACAAAAACTAAAAAAATTTAAAGACCTACTAAGAAATAAAAATTTATCTGTTAAAGAAATTGCCTATAGTCTTGGTTTTGATGATGCTACGCATATAAGCAGGTGGTTTTCGAATATAGAAGGCATTGCTCCTTTAAAATGGAGGAATGAAAATACATAAAAATTACATATCACAGTTTTTCTTACCATACTCAAAATATTTATAGCCAAGGCTAAATTCTTGATGTCCTAGTTGTTCCGATTTTGTTTTTTGCCCACTAATAACCTTTTCTACAAGGGTTACAATTTCATCGCCAAGTTGCTCTAAAGAAGTCCCTTCTGTGATAATTTTTCCAGAATTGATATCCATATCACCAGAAAGATTTTTATACGTTTTAGGATTACCACAAACTTTAACTACTGGAGATATTGCTGAACCAACAACAGAACCACGACCTGTTGAAAATAATATAATATGACACCCGCTTGCAATCATTTCTACAATTTCTGCATTGTCATTAATGTTAGGAAAACCCCATAAAGCTTCACCATCTGGAACTACATCCATAAAATATAAACCAGATTCTGTTGGTCTTTCTCCTGGTTTTATTAACGCTTTTATAGGTAAACTTCCGCTTTTAGAATAAGACCCTAAAGATTTTTCTTCTATGGTAGTTAAGCCACCAACGGCATTACCTGCAGAAAAACTATCGTGACCCATTTTTTTGTAATAATTATCAGCCTTTTTAATACAATCTACTAACTGTTTACCCACTTCTTTATTTACTGCTCTTTCTGCCATTAAATGCTCGCACCCCATTAATTCTCCTGGTTCTTCGAACATACAAATAGCTCCTTTTACAACTAACTTATCAAAAGCTTTACCTATTGATGGGTTTGCTGTAAAACCACTCGTTGCATCAGAACCTCCACAAATAGTACCCACTATAAGATCTGTAAGTTTAAAGTCTACTTTTTCTGTATTTTTTAATTCAGAGAAAAAACCATTTATAATCTTTTTTCCTTTTTGTACCGATGTTAAAGTACCTCCACATTCTTGTATTACTAATTTTTCTACAGGTCTCCCTGTTTCTAAAATATAATTAGCTAAGTCATTTCTATTAAAGTTTTCACATCCTAAAGACGTTAACAATACAGCACCAACATTAGGATGTGTACAAAGGTTTTGCATCATTTTATGTGCATAATCATTGGGTGCACAACCACTAAAGCCAATTAAATGAACTTCTTGTCCTGCAAACTCTGCAACAATTTGACGTGCTACATGATGCGCACATTCTACTAAATAAGCTACAACAATAACATTTCTAATTCCTTTTTGTCCGTCTTTTCTTAAATATCCTTTCATTGTATAGACTTAATACTTTAATTATTACAAAACATTTTTTACTTTGGATCGGTCATTAAATAATCGGTTTCTAAATTATGGCTATGCACATGTTCTCCAACCACTATATTTTGAGTTGCACTGCCAATAGAAAGTCCGTATTTTAATATTTTAGCTTTTTTTGCTATTTCCTTAATAGCTATTTTATGACCAAAATTAATAGTATCTTTTAATATAATTTCTTTATCACCTACTTTAATAATAGCACCTGCCTCAAAATTTATTAAAGCAATTACAATATTATCGTTGGCATGTAATTGAACAAAATTTTTCATTTTTATAGATCTGTAGATTATATTTTAAGAATCTTTTTTATATCAACTAAGTTAATAAATACAGTAAACTAAAAATTACCAAAATAGGTATTAAAGCTACTATAATACTATTTTTGGTGGTCTTTACTATACGTTTTAGAAACCTCCTGCTGCCCCACCATCTACAGGAAGGAAAACTCCATTTACATATTTACTTGCATCAGCAACTAAATAAAGTGCGGCATACCCTATATCTTCTGGCATACCAAATTTACCTGATGGTATTCTGTTTAAAATTTTAGTTTTTCGAGGTAAATCATTATCCGTAGCTTTATGAAGCATTGGCGTATCAATCCATCCAGGAGCAATAGCGTTTATTCTAACATTGTCTACAGCTAATTCTGCAACCATACTTCTCATTAACCCCAAAATAGCTGTTTTAGCTGTTGAGTAAGCCACTACTTGTTTCATTCCCATAATGGCAGTCATAGAACTAATAAGGATAATAGAACCTTTTTGCCTTTTAATCATAACTTTAGAAAACTCTCTAGTTAGGGCAAAAACACTTAATAAATGAACATTTAAAACTTGTAAAAACTCACTATCTGTAGTATCAACTGCATATTTTTTTAAGTGAGTACCTGCACAGTTTATCAAAATATCTACATTTCCTAAGTTAGATTTTGTTTCGGTAACAAAATCTGGAATTGCATCTAAATTAGTTACATCAAAAGATTTGTAGCTACAGTTATCACCTAAAGATAATTTAGCTTCTCTTAATTTTTCTTCATTTCTACCAATAATTAAAACTTTAGCACCTGCTTCTATAAATGTTTTGGCAATACCAAGACCTATACCACTTCCTCCACCAGTAATTACTGCATTTTTTCCTTCTAAACTAAATATATTCATCCTATTTTATTTTCTTTAATTTTGTTATCAAAAATAAGTTGCTCATTCGTTTTTAACCAACCTATTTCTGTTATTTTTTATCCAATTTGTGCAATCTAATTTTTGTTAGAGCTTCTTTAAAAAAGTCTGTTGTGCATATTGATGAAGTTCTATTACAATTGAAATGAATGAAATTTATATCTATATACAGAATAAGAATTTTAAGTTATAAAACTGTTCTCTATACAATTTTTCGTACCTCAAAATCACTCAAACTGACATTTTAGAATGAAAAAAGGTTAAAATGTACTATCAGGTAATAAAAATAATCTAGTTTATTCTATTTCTACATCCACTCGTTTAGCTTTCACTAAAGGTTTATTCCAGTTCACATACATAGAAACCGCCCCTTTAATTTGTCCATTTATTTTATGAGGTTGTGCATCTGGACCAAACTCGGTTGCTGCTTTCCATTTAGACCCCACTGAATCTATATAGTCAAAGAAGAAGAAGCCTTCTTCTTTAGGATACTGCCATGCAGCTTTTTTTGCTCCTTTACCATTTACAGGATTCAATACACCTAAAGTTACATTTGTACTGTTTTTAAAAGCTAGGTTTAAATTATCTTTTAAATAAAACACAGCCCAATTCCATGGAGCAAAACAGCCTTCAAACTCAGGTGAGTTATACACTTGTCCGGGAATATTTACTTGCTTTTCAACTGCATACACATCCAATATTCCTCCTTCTGTTCTATTATTCCATATCCTTGTAGGTCCTTCTCCTAACCATCGTTTTCGTAACACATCTTTAGCATCTACTGCCATACCAATACCCGCATAATTATACGCGCCAGAAGGCAAGGTATATGCATAATCTAAAGCAATTTCTCCTCCAGAATGAAGTGTCCATTTTAAATAATCAAACCCTTTTGTATTTTTAACCTCTATTACCCATTTATTACCAGATTTAGTAACAGTTGCTTTTGATAATTGGTTTGCATTATTTATAGCTACAGAATCTACAGACTTAAAAGTTAAAAATGGAAAATTTTTAATACTTGTGGCTTTCCCATTATCTTTTACTGATAAAAGCACAGCACTTTTTGTATCGAACTTAAATGTTGTTTTATCATAATAAAAAGTAAATTTATCTTCTTTATCTTGTACAAACATATTGTTTATAGAGGTTCTAAAAGTTGGTCGTTTAGAAGTTTTAATTGGAATGTTTTTACTGTACACCAATCCTCCTTTAGGATCATAAACCTCAATAGAAAGGGCATCATTATTTACAAACGAAGCTGGTAATAATACGTTAAGTTTACCTGTATTACCTGCTAGCACATTACCACTTACCTTACCTTTAGCTAAAGTACGATGTCCATTTATTGTACCATCTGGATTTGCAAAATTAATAAGTTTCCATTTTATATTACATTGATTAAGATTTGTAAAATAAAATTTATTAATAAAATCTAAATCTCCATTAAAATCGGCTTTAATTTTATCATTTTCTATAAACACTGGCGACCAAATTTCTCTTACCGCATAAAAGCTACCATCTTTTTCGCCATGAGGTCCAACAATACCATCAGAAGCTTTGCTAAATTGATTATCGGCAACATACCCCATATCCGTGCGCATCAACCCTTCATCATTTAAAGCCCAAATCATAAGACCACCACCTACTTTAGATTTTTCAAATAAATCCCAATAGGTTTTTAGGTTTGCTCCTCCTCCTCCATCATACAAAGCATGTAAGGTTTCGTTTGGAAGATAAATATGATTGTCTTTAAATAAAGCGTGGTTAATGGTTTTATAATTGGGGTAATATGTGGTGTTTACAATATCCCAATCTGGATTATAATTGGCAAAAATATCATTGTTTTTTGCTTCATTTTTTAACGGTCTTCTTTTTTGTATATCCCACTCAAGAAATACAGGATCTAATTCTGGATTATGCGCAACGTGATTTCCGTTACTCCAAAGAATTACAGATGGATGATTTACATCTCTCGTTACTATTTCTTTTACAATCTTTGTGCCTATTTGAGTGTCTAACGGACGGTACCACCCTGTAGTTTCATCCATAGATAACATACCTAAAGAATCGCAAAGCTCAAAGAAATAAGAGTCTGGTGGGTAATGACAAGGACGAACACAATTAAAGTTTAAATCTTGCATTAAACGTAGGGTTTCCTCCATATCAGTTTTACTAAGTGTACGACCCGTTTCGGGTCTAAAACTATGCATGTTAGCGCCTTTTAATAAAATACGTTTTCCGTTTAAGTAAAAACCATCATGGTCTCGTACCTCAAAAGTTCTAAAGCCAAATGTTTGTTTGTAAGTATGTAATACTTTTGTTTTACTTTTTAATTCGATTTTAACAGAATACAAGTTTGGAAATTCGTTAGACCAAAGATTAACTCCTTTAAAACTTGATGCTAATATTGTTTTATCTTTAGATATTTTAGTTTTAAAAGGCTTACCAACTTTGTTATGTGCCTTATCATAAACTTGGGCGGTTATTGTTTTAGCTTCTTTAATACCATTGGTATACACCCACATATTAAAATCTCCCGTCATTTGTGCATCTATTGCTACATGCTCTATAAACTCAGCAGATACTTCTTCTATAAATACAGGTCTAAAAATACCACTAAACATCCAAAAATCGGCAAAACGTTCTGCTTCTACAATAGATTTATTAGATGATGAACTATTTACTTCAACTTCAAGATTATTTTTACCTTCTTTGAGTGCATTTGTTATTTCAAACTTAAACTCTGTAAATCCACCTTGGTGGAAGCCTATATTTTTTCCATTTAAAGTTACTTTAGTATCTGTCATGGCACCTTGAAACACCATAAAATATCGCTTTGTAGATGCTTTAGAAAAATTGAATGTATGTCTATAGAATCCAACAGGAGTAGTTCTCTTATCCATTTTATCCATACCATATAGATAATAACCAAATCCTTCTGTTTCCCAATTAGAAGGAACAGGGATGGTGGTCCAAAAACCGCTATTACGACCGTCACTAATTTTAAACTCCCAATCTACCGCAGTGCTAGCATCTTCGCCAGACAAATACACTTTTTTTTGAGCATTTGTTTTTAATGAAAACAATGCTATTATAAAAAAAGCTAGAATACTTTTTCTAATTCTAAAATTATGATATTTCAAAATACCGTTTTTATTTTTTACATTAAAAAAGCAACTATAAACACCAAAGATTCTATACCTTTTATTTTGCTAGCTCAACTATTTTACTAGCTTTAAAACCAATTCGATGTGCTTTTACTTTTAATAAGCTGCCTTTAGGTAATAAAAATGGTTTTTGATATATAGACCATGTTATAGGGGCTTTACTTTCTTTAGAAACAATTTGATAACCAATAGAAGCGCCTTCTGTTGCACAACTAATAGTAATTAATTCTTTAGATGAATTAATTACAGGAATAGAGGTTACAGGTTGATGATCGTTTCCTGCCCAAAGTTGTTGTATAAGTTCATTTTCTGGTAAATTTGGTGTATCTCCTATTTGCTTTAACCAGTTATCCATTTCACCTCGTAACTCTTTTAATTTTTCTTGATACTCTGGGTTACTTGCTAAATTGTTTATCTCAAAAGGATCTGCTTTACAATCAAATAATTCTTCTTTAGGTTTATGATCTCTAAACCATTGCATTTGAACAGCATTTAGTTTGCCTTCATCTCGCAACCTTAACAATTCTTGCATTGTTGGTATTTTTTCTCTGTAACCAAGCGGTAAATAATATCCTTGTTCTGGTCTGTAGTTTCTTATATATTTAAACTGATCGTCTCTTACAGCTCTTATAGCATCGGTTACTTCATCAAAACGATCTGCTGCTCCATAAATATAATTACGTTCTTTTTTGGCTTTATACTTTCCTAAAAAGGCTTGACCTTGCATATATTTTGGTGGTTCTACTCCTATTAAAGATAATAATGTTGGTGCAAAATCTACAAAACTAATTAGTTGATTATCTTTTTTACCTGAATTCATTTTTTTAGGAAAACGAACAATCATTGGCGTATTTAATCCAGAATCATAAATTAAACGTTTTTCTCTAGGTAACGGCCCTCCATGATCTCCATAAAAAACAATAATTGTATTTTCTAACAATCCATCATCTTCTAATTGTTTTAAAACAGCACCAACTTGCCTGTCCATTTCACCAATATTGTTATACAGTTTCCACATATCGTTACGCACAATATCTGTATCAGGTAAATATGGCGGAATATTAAACTTAGTATCTTTAGATAAATACTTAGGTGTTTCTGCTTCCGTCATTCTATTTTTAGCATCTGGTTTTCCGTTCTGTATCCATTTATAATTACGGTCACCTTCGTGGTAATGTCTTGTTTCTATTTGTCTAAACCCGTAAGGTTCAAACAACCCAGATTCATGTGTTTCTGTAAAATTAAAAACAGAAAAAAAAGGTTGTCCTTCTTTTCTATTTCTCCAATGTGCATAAGCACTACTTTCATCCCAAGCAGTTGCTGGCGCTCTAAACTGATAATCTTCCTTGTAATTATTACTACAGTAATAACCTTGTAAGCGCATTAATTCGCTAATCATTTTTACATTAGAAGGCGGTACTGCTTCATACGCAGGTAAACCTGTTTGTTTAGTATTAGAGTTGGTTCTCATATGATTTGCACCAATACTAGAAGGATACATACCTGTTGCAATGGCAGCTCTACTTGGTGCACAAACTCCAGAGGTTGAGTATAAATTAGGATAAATTACGCCTTCATTTGCTAAACGTGATAAATTAGGCGTTTTTACTGTTAAATCTCCAAAGGGAGGAATATAAGCTCCCATGTCTTCTGTTACCAACCACAAAATATTAGGCCTTTGAGGTGCTTCTAAATTAGAAGTATCTTCTTTTTTTTCTGATGTTTTACAGCTCGTTATTAATAAACAAGCTGTAAATATTATCGATAAAACTCTCATATCTAATTTTATTTAATTTTCTAACACAAAACATGGAAGGTTATACAACTATTTAGCTCTTAAAGTAGCTGTTTGTAAATCTTTTTCCATAGAAGAAGTTCCAACAGAAATTGTAAAAGTACCAGGCTCTACAACTTTTTTCATTTGTTGATTTAATACATTTAATTCATTAAAACCTAAATTAAAGCTTACTGTTTTTGTTTCTCCTGGTTTTAAAGTAATACGTTTAAAACCTTTTAACATTTTAAGATAACGCCCCACAGAAGCATAATCATCTCTAACATACATTTGTACCACTTCATCTCCTTCTCTTTCACCTATATTGGTTACTTCTACAGAAACAGAAGTAGTACCATCTATAGCAATTGTAGAGTTTTCTAATTTTGGAGTACCAAGTTTAAATTTTGTATAACTTAAACCATAACCAAAAGGAAATAATGGTGTTTTATCTACATCTCTAAATAGACCTTTACCTGATCCAATAAAATCTGGACGTTCTAAGTAAGTTACAGGAACTTGACCTACTGAACGCGGAAAAGAAACTGTTAATTTTCCTCCAGGATTTGCGTCTCCAAAAAGAGCATCTGCAATAGCATCTCCAGAACGCATACCTAAATACCAAGTTTCTAAAACAGAAGGAATATTTTCTGCTATATAGTTAATAGATAATGGACGCCCATTAATTAAAACAACAATAACAGGTTTTCCTGTTTTATGAATCGCTTCTACCAATTCATTTTGAACTCCATATAAATTTAAATCTGCTCTATCTACACCTTCACCACCTGTTCTACGAGATCCACCAACAACAAGCACAACGGCATCAGAATTTTTAGCTGCGGCAACTGCGTTAGAAAAATCTGCTTTTGAGTTATTTAATAAATCACACCCTTTTGCATAATTAATTTTTACATTCTCTCCTACTTTACTTTTTAATCCATCTAAAACAGAAACATAATAAGGAGGTAAACCAGAGTAGCCACCTAATAAAGAATAAGTACCTTTTTCTGGTCTATTTTCATGTGCATTTGGTCCTATAACCGCTAATGATTTAATTTTAGACATATCTAATGGCAATAAATTATTATCATTTTTCAACAAAATAATTGCCTTTTTAGCCATTTCATAAGCAAATTCTTGATGCTCTTTTTTACCAGCGTATACAGTTTTTTTATCAATCTTTTTTGGTTTTGCATCAAATAAACCCAATTGATATTTTGCGGTTAAAATACGAGAAGTAGCTTTGTCAATATACTTTTCCAATTTAGGATTCTTTGTTATAGTATCTTTCAACACTTTAGTATTATATGCCGCTAATTCCTCAATCTTTCCAATCACTAAATCCATATCTACCCCTGCTTTTAATCCTAAGAGAGCTGATTTAGTTCTGTTTTCAGCTATAAAATGCATGGTTCCTAACCTTGCTATGTCATTATTATCAGAAACAATTAAACCGTCAAAACCCAATTCATCTCGTAAAATATCTTTAAGTAACCAAGTATTCATATGGTTTGGAACCCCATTATAATCTTGATGACCTGGCATAAGAGAACCTATCTTTGCTTCCTTTATAGCAGCTTCAAAAGGTGGTAAATAGATTTCTCGTAAACGACGCTCGGACATATCACTAAAACCTCCGTTAATTCCACGTCGATTTTCAGGATATCCAATAAAATGCTTCGCTGTTGCCATTACATGATTCTCATCAAAACGTTCATCACCCATTCCTTGTAAACCTTGTATAAATGCAACTCCCATTCTAGACACCAAATAAGGGTCTTCTCCATAAGATTCTTCTACTCTACCATATCTTGGATCTCCAGAAATTACATCTAAATTTGGCGAATACGTATGTGTAACCCCTAAAGCTCTGGCTTCTATAGCTGTTTGTGAAGCCATTTTTTTGACTAATTCAGGTTGCCAAGTAGAAGCTGCAGCAATAGCTTGAGGATAAACTGTTGTATTTCCATAATAATCCAAAACAAGCCACAACCCATGCAGTGCTTCTCCATATTTCATGTATGGAATTCCTAACCTCTCATTTGCAGGAGCATCTTGTGTCATCTCTGCAATCTTTTCCTCTAAAGTCATTTTGCTTACTAAGCTTTTAACTTTTGCAGCAATTTCTGAATCTTCTTTACTTAAAGATTGGCTTTCGTTTTTTGTTGAATTACAGCCAATTAATGCGATTAGGGCAAAACCTACTAAAACTATTTTTCTCATTAATCTAATTTATTATAATTAATTGTTTTTATTGACTTTAGACTTCTTTTAAGAAGCAACTTTTTAAGATAAACTGCAAAAATTGATATCATTAAAATGATATCAAAATCTAAAAAATGTCACTTCATCGAAATTTAATGCAAGATAAATTTCATAAACTAAAATAGCACCCTGCACTGTACTGCTCCATACTGTATAAGTAATCTAAAATATTAAAATAAAAAAGGTCGAAATAAAAAATATTTCGACCTTTAAAAATTAATTTAAATTAATAGTTACCTATACCCATTATTTGTTGGGTCAAATTCTAATAAAGTTGGGTTTAATTGCAACTCTTGTAATGGAATTGGTAATTTAACATGATAAGGTTTAATGTTTTCATTTGGTTTCCAAAAACGGTATTCAAGATTCTGAACAACATCTAACAAGATTCCCCATCTAATTAAATCATATCTTCTATTTGCTTCTCCGGCTAATTCCCATTTACGTTCATCATAAATTGCTTCTCTAAACGATTGCTGAGAAAGCCCTTTAAGTTCAGATTCTACTTTAGTAACAAATGCGCGTTCTCTAATTTTATTAATGTATTGATACGCATTACCTGGTCCATTTAACTCATTTTCAGACTCTGCAGCCATTAAATAAACATCTGCCAATCTAAACACCATTCGATTATCAGAATGATTAAAACGAGGAGATGAATCTATCTTTAAGTTCATCCATTTTGCCATGTATGGAAAATTTAAATCGAAACCTAAATAACTATCCATTATATTTAATGGTCTTCTTAAATCATTTAAAGGAAATTTTTCTGCAAAATCTTTTGATGCTACTTGTAAAGCTGTACCATTAAAAGCTTCTCCTCTTGCTGTTAATGCATTACTTAATGCTGTTCTTTCAGAAGTATTGGCTGGCTCATCTCTTAAACGAGGATTAAACATACTTGGTCTCCAATTTCCATTACCAAAAACACTTGCTAGCGTACCATCTGCTTTTACTGTACCTTCTTCAAATTGACCTCTAATATCTCTTGCAAAATCTAAAGACCAAATAATTTCTGCATTATATTCATTAGAAGGATCAAAAACTGCAGCATAAGATGGCAAAATTTCATGCCCAGATTTATTGATAATTTCTAAACACATATTTAATGCTAAATCCCACTCTTTTTGTTGCATATAAATCTTAGCCATAATAATTGCTGCTACCCATTTTGATGCACGCCCACTTTGATCTCCGGTATAAGAACTTTGCAAATTATCCATCACAAACTTTAAGTCAATTAAAATTCCGTCTATTATTGTAGCTTCATCTGTTCTACCTAATATTTTAATTTCATCTAACTTAAGCTCTTCTGTATAATACGGTGCTGCTCCCCAAAGGTTTGTTATATGCCAATAACACAAAGATCTAATTAATGTTGCATCTGCAATAATATCTGTTTGTGCTACTTTAGATATAGCTTCATTATCAGTAACACGATTAATAATAATATTTGCATTAAAAATTACTCTATACAAATCTTTCCATGTGTCTGAAACACTCATTTTCTGAATAGATACATCTGCTAAGGCTTCATTCATTGAATAATTACCCATTGGTTCTACAAAATTTGCAGAACGATTAGGTTCTATAATATCTGCTCCGTTATCATAAAAATGATCTAACCCTACTTGACCGTAAATAGAATTATTTTTTAAAATAGCATACATACCATTAACAGCTTGTCTTGCATCATTTTCTGAAGCAAAAAACGTTTCTGGAGCAATAAGAGCTCTTGGATCTTCTTCTAAGAAATTCTCACAACTAAAAAAAGAGAATATCGCGAATACGAATAAAATTATATTTTTTGTTTTCATATTTCTTTTATTAAAAATTTACATTTATACCTAACGTTAGTACTCTTGGGTTAGGATACTCTCCATTAGCATAACCTTGCGCTATATTACCTAAACCACTTGAACCAAAATTACTTGTTTCTGGATCTATCAACCTAAAATTAGAAAAAAGCAATAAGTTAGTTCCTGAAAATTAAATAGTTGCATTTTTTACACTTCCAAAACCTAATTTATCTACAGGTAAATTATAAGCTAACCTTGCTGTTTTAAGACGAACATGAGATCCATCTTCTACATATTCTGAATTACTAGGCGTATTGGTTACAGAATCTGCACCTGCTCTAGGAATATTAGATGTAGGGTTTTCTGGTGTCCAACGATCTGCTAACTCTGCAAATTTAGTTGTCTCTCCACGATTAAAATAATGGTTACGGGTTCTTAAATTATAAACTTCATTACCTACAGTACCTTGAAAATAAAATGATAAATCCCAATTTTTGTATGAAAATGAGTTTTCAAAACCAAAAATTAAATCTGGAGTAGGATCTCCTAAAACAACATTATCTTCTGTAGAAATAATACCATCTCCATTTAAGTCTTCAAATTTTGGCCCTCCAACAACTTGTGGGTCTGTATACCCAGATGCATCTATTTCTTCTTGGCTTTTCCATGTTCCTAAATAATTAACCCCAGTAAACACTGGCACAGATTCTCCAACAATTAATCTAGTATTTCCTGATCCTAAAATAGCATCTACTGTTACATCTATAAAATCTACACCTCCTAAATCTAAAATTTTATTTCTGTTTGCAGATAATGATAAGGTAGAATTCCAACTAAAATTATCTGTTCTAATGTTTTTAGTATTTATTAAAAATTCCCATCCTTTATTTTCTAATGATCCTACATTTTGTAATTGACTCGTAAAACCTGTTTGTCTAGGAATACTTACATCTAACAATAAATCATTTGTTTTTTTATAGTAGTAATTTAATTCTGTAAAAATTCTACCATTAAATATTGATGCTTCTAATGCTAAATCAAAAGAATTAGTAGTTTCCCATTGTAACTTTGGGTTAGAAGGTCTACCTAATGTTAAACCTGTTACCTCTTCTCCATTAAGTGTTGTGTTTGCCTCTGTTAGCAAAGCAAGGGTTCTGTATGGTCCAATTGCCTGATTTCCAGACTTACCATAACTTGCTCTTAATTTAAGATCTTTAAATACATCTTGATCTTTCATAAACGGTTCTTCAGAAATTTTCCAAGCTCCTGCTATAGATGGATAAAACTCGTACTTGTTTCCTGCTGCAAAAACAGAACTACCATCTGTTCTACCAACCAAAGTTAATAGATACTTATCTTTGTAGCTATAATTTAATCTTCCAAAAAAGGAAGCTATTTGAAACCCAGTATAATCACTACTTACCACAGCTCTCTTTGGATCTGAATTTGCCAAATTATTAAAACCTGTAGCATCACTAGTTATTCCAAATGCTTCTGCTAATGTAATTTCTGTTGATACTTTTTGAAACGAAGCTCCTGCCAATGCTGTTACACTATGGTTTTGTCCAAAATCAGATTGATATTGTACTGTGTTTTCGTTATTCCAACCTTGACTAGCAAGAGTTCTAACACTTGCTCTACCTAAATCTCCTACAACAAGTAAATCTGGACTTTGACTAGAGGTAAATCTATTTTGTTTTGTATTATTAAATTCTGGACTAAATGTAGAACGAATAACCCAATTTGCTGCAGGACTATATTCTAAAAAAGCTGTTGCTAATAAATTATTAGTAAATGTTTCATTTGTATTTAATGCTACATTTGCAACTGGGTTAGAAAACGGAGCACCAACTACATCATCAAAACCATTAAACGTACCATCTTCATTATAAATAGGTTGCGTAGATAAAGTTGCAAAAGCATTACCAAAACTAGCTAAACCATTGTCTTGATTAATTCTAGAGTAATTTAACCTAAAACCAGTTTTTAAATTATCTGTTAACTTTATATCTAAATTTGAACGAAAAATAAATTTTTCGATACCAGAACTAACAACAAGCCCTTTTTGATTAAAGTAATTTAAAGAATTATAATAATTTACGTTTCCATCTTTAGATGAACCAGAAACTGAAACATCTGCATTATGTATTGGAGCGTCATTTAAAATAATATCATACCAGTCATTGTTTGCATAAGTAGACGGATCATTAGGAAAAGGTTCTGCTGCAGATCTAAACGTAGCACTTTCATTGGTAAACGCTATTTGCTCTGCTTGAGAAAGCATATTTGGCAATTCTGGCACCAATTGCATGCTTGTATACATGTTTACACTTATTTGTGGTTTACCAGAACCTGCATTTGTACCACTTTTTGTAGACACTAAAACAACTCCATTGGCTCCTCTAGAACCATAAATTGCAATAGATGATGCGTCTTTTAAAATTTCAATAGATTTAATATCATTACTGTTAATATTATTAAGATTAAAATTTGTACCAACTACAATACCATCAATAACCCAAAGCGGTTCATTACTACCAGTTATAGAGTTACCTCCTCTTACCCTAATTACTGTTCCTGCTCCAGGAGCACCACTTGTTTGTGTTACCTGCACACCTGCTGCTCTACCTTGTAAGGCTTGGTCTACTCTAGATACAGGTACTGCTGCAATATCTTTTGCACTTACACTAGAAACAGAACCTGTTAAGTCTGATTTTTTTTGTGTACCATACCCAATAACAACAATTTCATCAAGTTGATTGTCTTGTTCTAAGATTATATTAATTTGGGTTTGCTTACCTACAACAACTTCTTTAGATGCGTACCCTAAATAAGAAAATATTAAGGTTGTTCCAGAATTAAGATTAACAGAATAATTACCATCAAAATCTGTAACTGTTCCATTAGAAGTTCCTTTTACCAAAACAGAAGCTCCTGGTAATGGTTCTCCATCGGCAGATACAGTACCTTTAACTGTTTGGGCACTCGATATCCCTATACAACATAAAGCTAACATAAAGAATAGCCAACTTTTTTTAAATCTCAGGCATTTGCTTGAAAAAATTTTTAAATTCATAAAATATTGGTTTAATTGTTAATAATATCTAAATATATTATGATAATTTTTACGAACTATCCTGCACTAGTCTTTGGTATCCTGTACATACCTGTAAGCAATTATTGTTTATTTTTTTACATCAGTTCTAATTTCTAATACAATTATAGGGTTCTTTTTTAAAACTAATAAACTCATTTTTAACAAACAAAAATCACAGTCATAAAAAAATCCTGTAAGACTAATATTGTCTTACAGGATTAAAATTTTGTGCTTTTTATTTAGAGTATCTAATGTAAAAAAAGTCTAATTATTCATAAAATTTACAATTTAAATAAAACTTCTCAAGTCTAAAAAACTATATTTTAATTATTTTTTTTACAAAATTATTTTTTTTATCATTATTTGAAATAAAATAAACCCCCGATTCTAAATCACTTATATCAATTGTATTCTTAATATCTTTTGTGCTTATTGTACGAATGATTGCCCCATAAATATTAGAAATAACCAAGCTAGAATTTAATGGTAAATTTTTAATATCTACTTTACCCTTTGTTGGGTTTGGATATATTTTTATTTGATTATTTTTTTTTTGATCTTCTGTTGATAAGGATGCGTCGTAACAAGAAGATTCGCTGTTAGATAAATTAAACGCTGCACTATCTAAAATATCATTTCTTCTTAAAACCATTTTATCAATAAACAAATAAGAAGATCTAGCATCTACAGTAATCGTATACACTTTGGCTTCGTTAAAAGTTACAAAAACTCTATGTGCAACGTGGTCGTTTGTATTGGTTACAAAACCGTAATCTAATCTATTACCAAATGCTTTAATAAAATTATTAACAGAAGTACCAGCTGCACAAGTTAAATCTGTACTAGAATTACAGTAAGGTTTTGGATACACTTTAGCACCATCTTTAATTCCGTAAAAATCTTCTGCATCTATTTTTAACCAAGCATCATTGTGTTCACCTTTACTGGTTCCTTTCCCTACTCTCATTCTCCAAGCAAATCTGTAAGTTCCAGGTGTATTTATTTTAATTTTATATTCTATGGGTGCACCTGAAAGTGCGCTAAAAGATTCTGCTCCTGTCCAATGTAAATATTTTATTTCTTCGTTATTAATAGTTTCTGTTCCTATTTTCCATCGGCTATCTTTTATAATACCAGATTCCATTTCTATGGTTAAAAGTCCATCTTTCTCTTCAAAAGGTAGCTCACCATTACATGTTGATGTTTGAGAGAATAGTTGCGAAGAAACTATTGTTAGTAATAAAAGAGAAATTATTAATGTATTTTTTTTCATTATTAAGAATGTTATTGTTTAATTACAATGATAAAAAATAAGACTCTTTTAAGTATCCTGCTCTATATGGGGTGTATCATTTACATTAATACAATTCTTTTACTTTTTAAGTATTAACCAAATTTTATGCAAAATTTAATTCAGAAAGTTTATCGTATTTTTTTAATCTGTGTAATTTATTAGTTGATCTTAAACTTTAAAAACTGCAAATAAAATAATCAATACTAACATAAAATTAAAAACTCAGAATTTATTAAATTCTGAGTTTTTAAAATTTACAAACTTTGTAAAGTGCTACAATTTAATTGATACTAAAAGTAAGTATAACCACTCTAATAAGTTTTATTTAACAAACTATTATTAGTCTTTATCTTTTGAATATTCAATTTTATAATTTCCTGATCCTAACATTACTGATTTTTCTTGTATTTCAATACCATTCTCTTTCTTAAAATCTTTAACAGAGATGCCATTAATTTTAACAGACTTTAATTCATTATCGGTTAAAACAACTTTTGCTTTGGTGTTAAATGGCACTTTAAGATCCATCGATAAAACATTTTCTTTTAAAGTCCAGTCATTTTTAATATCTCCATAAGGTGTTGGTACAGTAACTGAAGTTGATGTCACTTTTTTTGGAAATTCTGGGTTTACTGTAAATACTTTATAACCTACATTATCTTTTGATGATTTAATTCCTCCTAAAGACTCATAAAAATAAGCAGCAAAACCACTATGCATAGGATGGTTTAAAGAATTAGATGGTCCTTCCATAGTTTCCCATTCAAACTGGCGCTCTGGCCAAGTGGTAAAACCATTATTCATAATATAAGTTTGACTAGGAAAATCTGGTGTTGTTAAAATTTGATACGCCAAATCTGCTTTACCATATTTAGTTAAAACAGTGTAAATATATCTATTACCATGAATACCTGTAGAATGATGCCCTCCTTTTACTTCTGTAATATCATACACCAAACCATCTACTACTTGCTCTATTTCTAATTCTGGAACCATACCAAACTGTAATGCTTGTACAGTTGCTGTTTGACTACCATACCATTTTAAGTTTGTTTTTGGCATAGCAACTAAAAAGTTTTTATTAAAAGCGGCTTTTAATTGCTCTTTTTCCTTTTTCATTTCTGCTTCAAAAGCAGCATCCTTATTTATTTTTGCAAAACCTTCCATAACACCCAAAATATCATAGAAATAAGCATTGGCAGAAATAATTGGGTCGCACTCCATAGCACCTGGGTTCTTTCTTCTATCCCACCTTGGTGGACACCAATCTCCCATTCCGTCTTGAATAATTCCATTTTCATCTTTAAATGAAAGATAAAAATTTGTAAGACCTTTCATTTCTTTATAGTAGTCTTTTACAATAGCATCATCACCATAATGCAAGTAATTATACCAAGGTAAATACATTGTTGCTACACCCCAATCTAGTTTTGCATAAGAAGATGTTCTTTTACCTGGCGCAATCATGGTTGGTACTTGAAATTTAATTTCAGGATTATTATGTCCTTTGGTTGGTCTCATTTGAGTACGAATATCTTCCATGTATTTTTTATAGAAATCATACATGTCATAATTATATAATGCATATTCACAAAACGCGTGTGCATCTCCTAACCAACCACATTTTTCGCGATGCGGACAATCTTCTGGAATACCATGTACATTATCTACAATAGTCCATTTACTAATACTATGCATTTTATTAAATAAAGGTTCAGATGAGCTAAAACTTCCTTTTTCTTGAATGTCTGTAGCCACTAAAACAGCTTTAATCATTTTGCTGTCTGGTTTTGTAGACACGCCTTTTATTTTAGCATAACGAAATCCGTGATAACTAAACTTTGGTTCCCAAGACTCTAAGTCATTTCCTTTACAGATATATTTATAAATCTGAGCCATACCATTTGCTCCACCACCTGTAGAACCTTGAAAAACATCTTTACCGTTTCTTAACAAAGATTCTGTAGTTGTAATTTCTATAAGTTGGCCTTCTTTTTCTTTTACATTAATCTTTACCCAACCAGCAATATTTTGACCAAAATCTACAATCCAATCTCCATTTGGAGCTTTAAATACATTTTGAGGCTCAAATTCTTTTAATTTTTTAATTGCAGGAATTTGTTGTGCACTAATCTTCTTTAATTTTGGCGAAACAACTTTTGCATTCCCCCATTTTTCATCATTATAATTTAAAGTATTCCAACCATTAATTTCATAACGAGCATCATAAGTATCACCACCATAAATATTATTAAATACTATTGGTCCCGTAGATTCTTTCCAATTTTCATCTGTATAAAAATCTTTTTTACTACCATCTTTATAGGTTACTTTAATTAAAAAACGAACCGTTGGTGGGCCGTAAGACATATCTTTATCTGATTCTGGGTCTCTTTTCCAAGAAATATCTTGCGCATAGAAACCATTCCCTAAAATGATTCCAAAAGAATTTTTACCTAATTTTAGTTGTTCTGAAATATCATAATTTACATAATAAGCTTGCTTATCATAATTAGAAGGAGCAGGATCTAAAACATGATCGCCTACTTTAGCTCCATTTAAATAAAGCTCATAATACCCCAATCCACAAATATAAGCTTGTGCATTTTCTATTTCTTTTTCTGTATTAATAACATTTCTAAAGTAAGATGCTGCTTGCCCATTAACCATAATAGGCGATTTCATTGGCCCTGTTTTGTATTCACGAAAACTATATTCTGATGTTCTTGTATCTTTATTTAGGCTTATCCATTTTGAGTCTCCCCAATTTGCTTCATCTATCAACCCCATTTGAAAACTTTGAGGTTTAGACCAATCTGATTCTTGTTTTTTCTCGTCCCAAATTTTTACTTTCCAGTAATACGCAGTTACTGCATTAAGTTTTGTTCCTTTATATTTTATAAAAGTAGATTTAGCATCTTCCGTTTTACCAGAATTCCATAAATCTCCCTGATTGTTATTTAACTTTTCTAAACTTGATGCTACTAATATTTGATAAGCAGATTGCGATTTATTGTTACCTTCTACAGCTACAATCCATGAAAAAATTGGTTGTTTACTTTCAATAGCTGTTGGGTTTATTTTGGCATTACAAGTTAACGACTCAAACGTTACTGATGCTAATTTATCTACCTTTTCTTGGTTGCAAGATGTGTTTAAAAAAGGAATTAACAAGAGTGCTAATAAAAATTTAATTTTATACATTTTTAATATTTTAATTTTATAAAAAATGAAATTAATCTTATAATTTTATACCGTCGTCCTGTACTGTACTGAGATTTTTTTTATACGATTAATATTAACATTTTATTTTGTTTTTACTTTTAAAACAAGGTCGATCTTATTGTCTTTTTCTATAACTTCTTACATAAAATTTCAGCTTTAAAAAAACAACAATTTGTTAAATATATTCAATTTAAGGAATAATATATCTTGTAAATAGGTTTAAAAAACATTTATTCTTATTTAATTTCTAATTTTTGTGTAGCATTTTCTTAAATCAACAAAAAAACAAACACAAAAGCTTTTTATTGTTTCAATTACTCTAAAGTAACCTACACAACCAAAGACAACTAGGTACAGACAGTACAGGATATTCTTAAAAAAATAGTGCTGTAATTTAGATCTGTTAAGATTTATAACTAAATTAAACTTAAAAATGATAAACAAATTTCAATTATTAACAGTAACAAAACTTAGTAAAGTCTTGTTACTCTTTATGTCCATTTCTCTTAAAAATGATTTAGAAAAGGCAACACATAAACAAAGATCTAAACAGTATATTGCTACTGTAGATTCAAAAATCAGTTACTCTAACCTAACCAAAAATTTAAAATATTTTGACAGAAAGCCACAATTTTATTCGTATTCTTATTAAAGCTAGAAAATATTAAATTTTATAGGCTGGTGTTAATCAAATAAACATCCCTATACAATAATTTTCTATATTATCTATTTAACAAGTTTTAATCAGACTTACTTATTGGTATAGAGCACCCCCTCAACTGCACTATATCAAAATTATTATATAACAACTAACCCTATAAATCTTAACACCTTTAAAAGAAAAATTATTTTAAACTAGTATTTTTCTTTCTGATTAAACTTCAGAACCTTTAGTTACTAATTAAAAAAGTACTACAAGGTTTGCAACAAATAGTTAATACCATAAATAAATTTTATTAATTAACTTAAACTAAATGAAATGAAAAAATTAGTAAACAGTATTATTCTTGCAGCTCTTTTGTTTTTTGCAGGAAATAATATTTTAATTGCCCAAGTATCTGCTGTATACGGCGGAGGCGCTATTTATAATAGCAACACTTCTATTAATGAATTACGAAGCTCTGGCTTTAATACGGTTATTGTTTGGACTATACATATTGAACCAAGTGGTAAAATTAATTTTAATTATGATTTTGACCTTATTGATAATGGTCAATATATTGGAGGTAATGATCCAGAAAGTGGCAATTTTGTAAACAACCTTGCTCGCTTAAAACAAGCACCAACAAGTGTAAATCGTATAGAATTTGGTATTGGTGCTGCAGGAGCTCAAACATTTAACGTACTTAAAAACTTTTATGAATCGGAAGGGTTTGGACCTGGAACAACCATTTATAAAAATTTTAAAAAGTTAAGAGAAACTTTTCCTATGGTAGATGCCTTTAACAATGATGATGAAGTTACTTACGACTTAGCTTCTACCGTTGCTTTTACCAAAATGTTGGCTAGCCTAGGATTTAAAAATGCTATTGTACCTTACACTAGAGATAGTTTTTGGAGAAGCTTAGTACAGCAAGTTAATGCCGCATACCCTGGTAATGTAGATAGAAATTACATTCAGTGTTATGCAGGTGGTGCTGGTAATAACCCTTGCCAAACTAAATGGGATTTTGGTATTACTAATATTGGTGGTAGATGGGGAGCTTCTAACAGAGAAAGCCCTTCTCAAATTCAAAATGTAATGCAAAACTGGAAAAACTCATGTAGCTCTAAAGCTGGTGGTGGTTTTATTTGGATATATGATGAGTTTGATAATACACCACAAACCGCTCAATATGCTAATGCTATTAATACAGCATTTCAAAACACACCTCCACCTCCACCAACAAATACTAGTGGAAATTTAGCTCGTAGCGCTCAAGTTTCTGTATCCTCTCAATATTCTGCAAACTATTCTGGTTCTAAAGCAATAGATGGGGTAAAACAACAGCACAATAATGGAGAATGGGCTAGTAATGGTGAGAAGTTACCTAAAATTAGACTTACTTGGAATCAACCTGTTTCTGTAAACAAGATTATTCTTTATGACAGACCAAATGCTGTTGATGCTATTGGTGGTGGTATTTTATATTTTAGCGATGGAAGTCAAGTTCCTGTAGATTTTTTATTTAATAATGGTCAAGGAAAAGAGTTTACTTTTAATTCTAAAACAATTACTTGGGTACAACTAGATGTAACCGATGGTGTAAATAGTTTAAATAATGGGTTGTCTGAATTTGAAGTGTATGGCTCTTCTGGAGGCTCTAGTAGTAGCAGCAACGTTGCTCTTAACAACAGTAGTATTACGGCATCTTCACAGTATCCTAATAATGCTTTTTCAAAAGAAAAAGTAGCAGACGGTATTATAGGTAAACATGGAAATGGTGAATGGGCTAGTAACGGAGAATCAAACCCTTACGTTCAAATAAATTGGAATTCTTCTTATACTATTAACAAAGTTGTTTTGTTTGATAGACCAAATGCTACCGATAAAATTAACGGCGGTACACTTACATTTAGTGATGGTTCTAGAATAAACGTAGCTGCATTACCAAACAACGGAGCAGCAAAAGAAATTACATTTGCTAATAAAACCGTAACGGCTGTTCGTTTTACAGTTACAAATGGATCTGGTTATAATGTTGGCTTATCTGAGTTTCAGGTTTTTGGTACAAACGCACTTCGTAAATCTCAACAACCAAAACAAGAAACTATTACAGAAAATACAAACCAAACTAATAGTAAAGTTTCAACATTTCCAAATCCTTTTAAGAACCTTGTTAATGTAATGTTACCTGTTAATAAAAAATATACCTCAGCTGAAGTATATAACCTAACAGGACAATTAATCTTAAAGCAAACAATTTCTGAGGGGCAAAATGCACTTGAATTTAATTTTAAAAACGTAGCAAGATCTAGTATCTATTTATTACGTTTAACAAATGATAAAGAATCAACAATGCATAAATTGATTAGAAAATAAGATAAACAAATTATTAAATAAAAATAAACTCACCTTTTCTAATAATAAAAATTAGAATTGGTGAGTTTTTATATTTATGTATGATTCTCGGTAAAATTTCTATCTACTTTTATTCTTTAAAATAAAAATCTAAGTTTGGTATTCTATATTTTTAAAATAAAACATTAAGAATTTAATATTACCAATAACAATTAACATAAATATCCATTTTAAATTTTAAATAGAATTCCCTATTCCCACTAAAACTACAGATAAAAGAATCACTAAAATTCCGGCTGTAATGGTATATTTTGTTTTCTTAGCAACACCAGCCCATTCCTTTCTATAAACACCCCAAAGGTTTGCAGTTAAAATAATGGTAGACATATGTAAAATCCAAGAACTAGCACCATTACCCAATTTACTTTCTCCCATTCCATAGAAAAAGAATTGTAAAAACCAGATGGTTCCTGCCAATGCAGAAAACATAATATTTTTTGATATTGGTGTGCTTTTATTTGTAAAATCTTTATATGATTTGTTTTTGATACTTAACAAAGTAGTCCATACTAAATTAGAAACCAACCCTCCCCAAAGAATAACAACAAATGTAACATTGTTAGAATATAAATGATCGAAGCCTGCAGCTACCGCTGCATCTGCTAAAGGTTTCCCTGCTTCTATACCAAAGCTAAAAAAAGAACTTAAAATACCCGAAAGTACAGCTACTATTAACCCTTTTACCAAATTAAATTCTGATACACTTTTCTTTTTTTCTTCATCGGATAGTTCCTTTTCTTTTAGAACTCCTGCTTTTCCACAAATTGCAATTCCTAACACACACACTAAAACACCAAGTAATACAACTTGTCCACCAGAATCGGCCAACATATCTGTAAAAGATGTTTTTCCTGCTTCAGGATTAATATTGTAATAAATGGAAGGTACTATAGCTCCAAAAGCAGCACAAAAACCAAGTACTACAGAATTACCCAAAGACATCCCCAGGTAACGTACACCAAGCCCGTAAGACAAACCTCCAACACCCCAAAGCAGTCCCATTGCAAAAGTAATTAATAGTATTGTATTTGAACTTGCTGCAATTATTTCTGCAAAGCCTGGTACGGTTAACCAAGCTGCTATAGGTGGTACAATTAGCCAAGACATAACGCCACCAACCATCCAATAGGTTTCCCAAGACCAACCTTTTACTTTGTTATAAGGCATGTAAAAACTACCCGCTGCGACGCCGCCTATAGAATGAAATAAGACTCCTAATATTGCTTGCATAATTATTGTATTTTAAATTTTATTATTAAATATTAACAGATCTTAACAACTCTTAAATTTAAGAGTTTACCTAATTTTTCAATCTTATTCGCAATATGCCCTACGCCAATAGCACAATGATGCGATGGTCCTTGTTTAGACCATTCGTTCATAAACCCTCTTGCTCCTATAGAAAAACGGTAACGACTATTTGTATTTCCTATTTGTAACACAGGTCCTTCTACAGATTCGCCTTCGGCAACCAATAAAAATACATCGTCTTTACCTTCTACTACAGATAATAAGGTTACTGGACCATGTTTTACTGTCATTTGAATAGATAATCCTTTACCCGGTTTACCGTGGTATACAGGTAGCGGAACCAATTGTACATTGCCTTCTGCTATGGCAAAATGTGCTGGTCCATCATGCCCGAGCATCACAATATCATCGTTAAAATCCATAGCATAAAACTCAGAAAAAGAACCACCAACACCAAAGGCATCCATAATTTTCATGGCTTGTGCATTTTTGACTTCATACTCGCCAGCTACAGGTATATTTCTCCCTGTTAATAAGGTGTTTCCTGCAATAACAGAGGTTACAATATTTTCATATTCATTTCCTGAATCGCCTTCATAATAATAGGCTAAAGACCCTAAATTATGTGCTTCCACTAATTTGTCTAACGCTACAGATGTTTTAGCTGCACGTTTTATTTCGTCTTCCTCACAAGCCTCAACCACTTCAAACGTGGTATGAAATTCTTTAATTTTTTCATTTACCTCAGTATCTGTTGCTTCATCTCTATACCTTTTAAGCTCACACATTTCTACAATTTCTATATGCGTGCCAAATGCTGCCGATTGCTTCGTTAAATCTGAATATACATCTAGCATACCACAGTAATAATGTCCTAAAACACCTAAACGATTGTTATTCATTACTGAAGCCACGTTAGCTGCATCTATCCAATCTTGAATCTCGTCCCAAACCGCTTGCTCATCTAAATATCCTGTAACAAATTCATAATCTATCCCCGAACGGTTAAATACATTTGCTAATTCTGGCACTGAACACGCTTGACAATGTGCCAACCACTCGCCTGTCATTTTTCCTCTATCTCCTAGTTTATTAAAACTTTCATAATCTATCGCAGCTACAGGCTGTATATTTAAAATTATAATAGTGCAACCTAGTTTTTGAACGACAGGTAAAACTGTAGAAGACAGTGCGTACGTAGATACATAAAGAAAAAGTACATCAATATCTTCTGTTTTTAATCTTTGCGCTGTTGCTCTTGCTTTTTCAGGAGAATCTACCAAACCTACATTTACAACCTCTGCACCAAATTCGTTCATTTTATCAGCTATCTGATTTTGATACCCTTCTAAACGTTCTAACAATCCCTTAAACTGCGGCCAATAAGTATCTAAGCCTATACCGAAAAGACCTACTTTTATTCCACTTTCTTTTTTAATATTCATTTTCAAACTTTTTATTTTCTATTATTTTTCTATTATTCGAGATACTTTTAACACCACAGGTCCTACCAATCCAGCAGGTATGGTTTCATCTCCTTTTTTGTAAAATGGAAATGTTGTAAATGTTGATCGCTGCTTTAAAGGTGGTGGTTCATTATTTAAATACCAATCTGGCATATATTCATTTTTTCTATTCATGCCTGATTCACTTGGAAAATTTTCATCTCCAATTAAACGGTTTGTCCACTGGTTAGTGACTTCTATTTGAATGGTGTTTTTTCCTTTTACTAAAGCTTTAGTAACATCTAAAACATAAGGAGACATCCAACTTATACCTAAATCTTTTCCGTTAACAATTACTTTAGCGGCAATATTTACCACTCCTAAATCTATTGTTACTTTGTTGTTTTCTTCTAAATAATTTTTACCTACAACAAACTCATTTTTATAGATTGCTGTTCCTGAATAGTATTTTATTTGTTCGTTTTTATGCGAAGTCCAATCTATTAATTTAGGAAAAGAAAAGTTTTTCTCTTTGGCTTTAATATCAGGAAAATCGACGCTCCAAGTTCCTAAAACAGTTATTTGTTCTGGAAGATTTTTTATTTTAATTGCTTTTAAACTTCCGTCATTTAATTTAAAATTATAATTTCCGTTCGCTTTAACTTCAACTTCTATGGTATTATCGTTTGTTAAAGTTGTAGTTACATCTTCATTACTTTTTAAACTTTTTGGTAATATGGATTGTATTCCTTTTGATGATTCTCTAAACACAACAAATACAGAGCCTTCTGCAGGTAAACTTATTAACGCTTTTGTTTGTCCGTTTTCGCTTGTAAAAGCAGCCAGTTTAGTGACTTCACCCGTCATTTGGTTCCATAATTCTGGAATTTTACCCTCTATATTAAAAGTGCACAGATATGTACGCGCTTCATTTTCTGGATTATAAAAAAAGTAAACATCTTCATTTTCTGTTTTTCTATGTGTATAGTTGATGTCTTTTCCGCCTTCTATAAATAAGTCTGTTGATATATTATTTGCTTTAAAAATAGTATCCCAATCTCCAGATAAATAAGTTGTTTTTCGAGTCCAAATTTGATCTACTAACTTATTAAACTCTATGTTATCTTTTTCAGAAACCGCATAGCTTCCTAATTTTTGTGGTTTTTCTCCAATAATTACAACGCCTTTATTAGCTAATTCGGCTATTCTTTTTAAAGTTTTTAATTTAATTTCTTTTATATTTTTAAGATATAAAGCTTGGTATTGTATTCCGTTTGGCAATACCATTTTATTTTCTTTTGCTTCCACTCTATGCAACAAAGCATCAGCATTTATACAATCGTAATTAATGTGTTTAGGCAAAGCCGGACTAAACATATGTTCTTTTATAATTGAATTTGGAGATCCATCACCAACAAAGACTAATAAATCTGACACAGGAATCCCTTTACGCAACATATATTGCCCACGTGCTAAATACTTAAACCATGCACTACCTGCATTGTACCACCAGGTTTGTGTACGGTCTATATGAGAACCCCATTGACTCATTGTCATTCCTGGTTTTACGTGTGTATTGGCTTGGTGCGCAAAACGATGAAACATAAATTCGTTAATCCCTAAAGTCCACGCTTTGTCTCCTGTTAATTTTAAACTTCCAGGATGTCCTTTCCAGTTTATCTCTGGTCTTGCAGAAAATGCTTCGGCAGACACCACATTTTTTCCGTAAATACGCGCTCCAGAAACAGCCGTTCCTGCCTGATAACGTTGATGCATCCAGAATTCACCCATCGTAATATCTACCTTACGTGCCGCATCTAACTCATTAAAATCGCCATTAAAACTATAAGGTTCTACGTAACTAATTAATCCATCTTCATGGCATAACTCTGTAAAATAATCGAAATAATTATCGGTAATCATTTTACTATTAAAGTTTCTAATATCCCATAAAACCTGATCACTAGTATCTTTATTATCAACATATTTACCAGCATAAAGAGGTAAAAAACTTACTAAATCGTATCCTAATTCTTTTTTAAAAGCTTGTTCGTAATTTTTTGTCCAGTTCTGGCCACCAACTTCATAACTATCAATCTCTGTGTATTGTAATGCATTTGGCGCTACAGCTCTTGTTGCATCAATTACATTTCTAACATAACCATCGTAAAATATTTTAAAAGATTCTCTACTCATTTTATCTACTTCCCAACCTGTACCTTCTTCTGATGCAGGCACATTAAAAGCAGCCGTTATGGTATAACCAAATCGCATAATTGTCCATTTCCCTTTTGGCAAATTAGCGTTAAGGGTTCCTTTATCATCCATAAAAGCCGTTAGGTTGATAACCTCGTCTTTATTGATAATGCTTGATGGATTTACATTTTTAATTGTTGGCATTTTATAGTTTTCTATTTTAAATAGAGAGGTACGTGCCAACGTGTTATTTATACGTTTAAGGTTACTTAAACTAATCTCTGTTAATTGTAATGGTACTTCAGATTCAATTCTGAAATATTTTGATGTAATCCCATTAAAATCTAATTCTACCGCACGTTCGTACTTTACAATATTCATAGGTTTTATTTCCTTTATGATCTTGTAAGTAATGCCGTCTTCTGAAGTTTTTAAATAGATTTTTCCTTTTTTTCTTGGTGGTTGATAAAAACTCATTGCTAATGAATTCATTGTAAAAGGTTTGCCATAGTTAAAATCTATCCATTGCGGTTTCTTTTGGGTTCCCTCTAAATTTGTTTCAACATCTATTCTTTGATCTACTAAAAGGTTTAGTTTAAGGCTTTTTTGAGAACTTTTTAGTGTAGCTTTATTTTCATAATCCTCTATATCCGACGCCAACGCTGGATACGCTAAAACAGCCACATCTTTATAAAAACCACCACGTTGCGACGGTGTTTCTAACTGTAGTTTTACGTTACCTCCGTTTACAATAGTCTGATTGTAAGTTACACGTTTCATAGCGTGTTCTGGCGCTACCCACGGCCCTCCACTAGAAGTCCAACCGTCACAATTATGCACTCCAAAACTTAAGCCTAAACGCTCACATTCTGCCGCCGCATGCGCAGTCATTTCTATATGTTCATCAGAATTAAAAATAACTTTACCCTTAGGCACATAATGCGTTACATTAAATAAAATGATACCGCCAATACCTACATCTGCTATGGCTTCTAAATCTTTAGTTAAACCTACTTTACTCATATTTCCACTCATAGCATGCATCCACGTTCTTGGACGATTCTCTGGTGATGGATTTTTAAATAATTGTTCTGAAATAGGATTCTCTTGCTTCTGCGAATAACTAGACATTCCTATTAATAATATTCCTATTAAAATTTTTATTTTATTCATTGTATTATAACCAATAGTAATAACTTCTTTATATAATTTTTATAGTACCTCTACCTAAACTTCCACATTATCTGATAGAATGAAAAAAAAATTGGTTTCGATGATTTATCTACTACTTGTTTATTTGTTGTTTTTTTTTATTATTCTAATTAATGACTATTTTTAGTTTTATAAATGTCATGAGGTTTTGGTCCATTAATAGGATATGGCATAGTATATACATCTTTATTATCTGCCTGTTCTTTTAACCAATCATCAAGTAACAAACGCATGGCTTTAATTTTTTGCTGATGTTTTTCACTAAAAATAAGGTTAACTTGTTCATCAGGATCATTTGCTAAATCATAAAATTCTTCAGCTGGACGCACATAATATTTTTGAATAATGGCTGCTGCTCTTGGGTCTTTTTCTGCTTTTTTATCCCAAGAATCCCAATACCCATCAGAATTTGGTCGTCTTAAAATATCTGAATGATTAGAATGATATGTATTAGGGCGTAAATTTAGTATGAATTTAAATTGTGTATCTCTAACACTTCGTATAGGATATACATTTTTAGTTTGATCGCCCGTATGGGTTGTAAAAATTAAATTGCGGTGCTTATTTGCTTTTCCTTCCAATACATTTTTAAACGATTTACCATCTATCTCTTTTGGTATTTCAGAATTGGTAATATCTAATAAAGTTGGTAAAATATCAATCCAACTTACCATAGCGTCTGTTCTAGTATTTGGTTTAATATGTTTTGGCCAAACAGCTATCATAGGTACTTTTATGCCTTTATCATACAAATTCCATTTATGAAAAGGCCACTGCGCACCATGATCTGCCGTATAAATAAAGATAAAATTATCGCCAAATTTATTTTGTGCTAGTTTATAAACTTTCCCCATTTCATCATCCATTCCTGTTATATCAGAATAGTATTGCGCCCAATGTTGACGCGTACTTTTGGTATCTATAAAAGATGGAGGTAATGTTAACTCGTTAGGGTTATAAATATTATTGGTTGTCCAAGGTACATGTGGCCGACGATCACCAACCATTAAACAAATAGGTCCTTTTGTGTTATTAGCATCAAAGTACTCGGTAACATTTTTGTACAAATCTACTTTAGGGCTCGATTGATAGTCAAATCTGCCATCTTTTCCCATCTCTTCATTCATACTTCCGTGAGCCACTTTACCAAAGCTTAGTATTTGATAACCTGCTTTCTGAAGATTTTCTGTTAATACTAATTTACTAGGCGAAGGATATGTATGGTTGCATTCGGCACCATTTTTGGCAGGCATTAATCCTGTTAAAAAAGCACCTCTACTTGGTGCGCAAGATGGTGATGCCACAAAAGCATTATTAAAAGTAATACCTGCTTTTGCTAATTTATCGGCTGTGGGTGTTTTTAATATTTTAGCACCGTAAACAGAACCATCTGCTTGACTTTGATCATCTGCTAAATAAATTACAATATTGGGTAGTTTTTGGGCTATTACCTTGTAAAAACTTCCTAAATTAAAAATTGTAAAAAAGATGAAAACACTTAATTTTTTCATATTATTATTTAATTGCTTTAGGCGATTGTACTACTCCTTTTCCCTCATCAAAACTCCACCAATCTACAGCTCTTCGTTTTTCATCAAACGTATAATTCCATTTTTTTAAATAATACGCTCGTGTTTTAAATTCATCACCTATATTATTTAGAGCTATATTAAGTTTATCATCTAAACTTTTTTGAAGTTCTATAAACTCTGGTTTATCTAACAAATTATTCATTTGATAAGGATCGTTTACATTATCAAAAAGCTTACTAGCTCCTTCCGGAGTTCTTGCGTACGTATATTGTTTTGTTCTAATACCTCTATACGGAGGATCTTTAAAATTAGCTCCAAAAGGTGCTACCCCCATTACTAAAGCTGCTCGATCTGCATTTGGGTCTGGATTTTTTATTAATGTAGCAATATTTTCTCCTTCTATACTTTCTGGTATTTTAAGATTTGATAACCCTAATAAAGAGGGTAAAATATCGGGAGTTGTTAAAGGTGCATTAACTACAACCCCTTTATTTTCTCCAATAGATGGGTAACTTATTAAAAAAGGTACTCTAATAGCTTCATCCCAAGCTAATTGTTTTACAAAAGGTTTTACCCCATGCGCTCCCATCATTTCTCCGTGGTCTGCAGAAAATACAATAATGGTGTTATCTACTAAGTTTAATTCTTTAAGTTTTGCCAATACATTCCCTATTGCTTCATCTGTAGCTGTTGCATGTGCATAATAACCTTGTAATTCTTTACGTGTTCTTTGCTCTAAACTTTCTGGTACATTAGGGTTTATTGTTAACGCCTCTGGCGGATACATCTCTTTATATTTTTGAGGTGCTGTTTGATGCGGATAATGAGGTGTAGCAATAGAAATCATCATTAAAAAAGGTTTTTCATCTTTTGCATGATTGGTTAAATATTGGTTTGCATCTTTTGTTATAGCAAAAGGAGAATACTCTTTCCAATATTTAATGTTCGTATCCTCGTTATCATAATAAGGCATTTTTGTATAATTATGAGAACATTCTAATGCTTTCCAATAATCAAAACCTTGGCGTCTTTCTTTTGGTATATAGTTAGATCTACCATGACCATCTAAATGCCACTTACCCCAATAAGCAGTACTATAGCCTTCTGCTTTAAAAATTTCGGCCATACATAATTCTTCTGATGGTAAATACAAATCGTTTATAAACATCCCTGTAGATGTAGGGAATTTACCTGTAAGTAATGCGGCTCTGTGCGGTGTACAAACAGGTGTTACCGAAACGGCATTTGTAAAATTTACAGCCTCTTTAGCAAACTTATCTAGATTGGGTGTTTTAACATCTGGGTTACCTGCATACCCTAATGCAGAACCTCTCCATTGATCGGTTAAAATATAAACAATATTAGGCTTTTTTTTAGACTCGATTGTTAATTTAGAATTCTTATCTTTTTTAACACCATCACAACTTGATAATGCTATGCCTAAGATTAAAAAAACTAATATCTTATTTATATTCATTTTTTTTAATTTACAATTCTTCTTATCAAAATTAATAAGTTAAAAGCTTTACAGGTCCTTGTATACCTGTTGGTACTAAATCTTTGTATCGTTTAGTCCAACCAATGGTCATTTTATTATTTTTAAGTGATTTTGCGTAGTTTGCCAATACTGTGGTGTAATGAATTTCTATTTCATTATTGCCTTTTTTAAGATAATCTTCTATATTATAAAGCGCTTTTCCGTACCAACGTTTCCCTACTTTTTGACCGTTTACATACAACTCTGTAACTCCTTCGTTTACATCACCTAAATCTAAATGTGTAAAACCTGCTGTGTTACTTACCGTTGTTTTGTAAATTATTTTTCCACCAAAACTACTTTGTGTGCTATCGTTAGATTTGCTAAAATCGATAAGTTCTTTCATTTGCCATGTAAAAGTTTGTTTATCTATTTGATTTCCTGTTACGGTCCAATTAACATCTAATACTTTAGAATCTTTTATTTTAGTGCTTACAGGAACAGCTTTTACAGATGGTTTTTCGTCTTCAAAAATTAATAATAAAGACTCTAAAGGATTTAAACTGATGCTTAACTCATTTGTTTTAGAAGCGTAATAATACGGTGTTCTTTCTCCTGTTTCAGGATTCCAAACCCAAGGGTATTTCCCTTCAACAGGAAATTTAGCATCAAAATTGGTGGTTTCGAATCTGTGTATATTCGTAAAGAAGTAAATATCTTTATCTGCAGTAAACTGATGTAATTGATACACCTTTTTAGTTGGATTGCTAATTAAAACATCTGCAGCAATTTTAGATTCTTTTAAGATCTGTTCTGTCCATGGCAATAAGTCATCTAAAGACTTTGGTTCTTTTACCTGAATGAAAGATTTAGGATTTTCTGCCAACAACTTATCTAAAGTACTTTTTACAATGTTATCATTTTTTTCAAAATCTTTAAAATGTAATGATTTTGTTGGCATTTGATCTACAACCACTACTTTTCCTCCAGATTCTACATAGTTTTTTATAATGATTGCAGCCTCTGGACTAATCGATTTTAAGCTTGCTAAAACAAGTAAATCATAAGTCATATCACCAAAAGAAATAGTCCCATCTTTAATTACAGATCCTTCTAAAACTCTTTGATTGATGTATTCACACGAATACCCTAACTGACTGATAGGCTCCCATAATTTATACAAATACCCTAAGTTGTCTTGTAGTTTTCCTCGGTTTAACCCGTAATCTCCCCAAACATCTGCAGTTGGTCCAACAATAGCCACCGATTTTTCTGCTTGCGAATTTTGAAATACATGAGATAAACGTGCATTATAACCTGTCCAATGGTTTAAATGCTCCCACCATGTATTATGTTCACTAAAATAAGTACCAAAACGTACCCATCCTGGAAACTCAACTTCAGGTGGCGAATAGTTATAACCATGTACTACCGTATGATTTATTCCTGTAATAAAATTCATATCATCATGTTGCTTTATCTCTTCAAGGGTTGCTTTAAAAACCCCATGTAAATTGGTAAATGCTTCACTACTTGTAATTTTCTTTCCTGTTAAGTGTGCTCCTGCAGATGCATGCATGTTCCAAAGCATATACCCATGACTTTCTTTCCATTTCCAGATAGAATCTTTCATTTCAACGGTATAAATCCAGTTATTACTTTCTGGAATATCTGGTATCATATTACCATCTAACAGCCCCATTAAAAAAGGTGTTCCGTAAGCTTGGTAACGACATAACACATTATTTTCTTCACAAAAATCTTTATAAGTTTGGGTAAAGTTTTTTAAGAATGTTTCTACCAATAGTTTATTATAATCATAACGTACACGCTTTAATTGATCTTTAAACTCTGGTGTAAATTTTTTAGAATATTTATCTTTTGAATAATCATCATAGGCTAAATAAAATACAAAAGGCATCCAATTATCTAACTTATAACCATACGCTTTATAAAAAATATCAGCAAAACCATCGGTCCAGTTTGCTCCAGAAACTTCTATACTATCGCAAAATAAAGCTCTTATTAAATCGCTTAAAGGATATCCAGATCGCTCAGATATTTTCTTTAATCTATTTAAATATGCTAAGGTCATTTCTTTTTTATAATGATCCATTACAGGTCCTGCACCACCTGGCGCACCTAATGTTACATCTCTAAAATTTTGTTGTACTAAGCCATAGCTTAAAAAATAATTTCCTTCTTTTTCTATCTTGTAAGATAGTTTTCCGTTGCTATCTATATGCTTTTTAAGATCTATCACCTCATTTGCATTCTCGCAATTTTCTGGTACTAACGTTACGTGCGATAGTTTGTAAGTTGTACGCTCGCTAATGTGTTTTTGAGCACGGTAGTTTTTATATTTTTCTTTATATAAATTGATAAGAAAAGGTTCGTCTACAGAAATAGTTTCGCCACCTTTATAAGCCACATTATCGGAAACCATACGTTGGCAAGTTTCATCATCTTTAAGAAACTCTCCGCCAAATGGCCAACCTGTACCGGCAATCATATCGGTAATCATGCCTAGATCTTTGGCTTTTTTACTCGCATGTACTACCATATCTATCCATTCGTCACTCATCCAAACTAATGACTTATCGCCATTATCTGGACCTGCTGGCATACCAATAGGGTTAATTTCTACACCACCAAAACCAACACTATGAAGCGACTCTAATTCTCTATCTAATTCTTTCGCTTTAATTTTATCTCCGTTCCACCACCAACGTACAAACGGACGTGCTTGGGCTGGTGGATTTTGAAAACTACTGTAAAGATCTGGACTTGTTTTTTGAATATCAACGTTTTTCTTGCTTGAATTCTGGCTACTACTACAACTCTGTAGCGCACACATTGCTAAAACAATAAAAGTGCTTGCAACTACATTTTTGTAGTTAGCGTAAGTAGATAATCTCTTTAATTTATGCATTTCTATATTTATTATGATAATTTTAAACAATTTAATTCTTAGAATTAATTATAAAGTAGCTTTTTAAACGTACTTCCTATTTTTAATATATACATCCCTTTTGAAAATGAAGATATATCAACTTTATCGCCATTACCAATTAAAATTTTATTGCCTGTAATACTATAAACTTCCCAACTTTGATCTAGAGGTGTATTTATAGTAAAAACACCGTTATTACTAGGATTAGGATATACCGCTATATTATTAAGCGAATTTTCTTTTACAGATAAAGTTTTTTTAATAAAAACTGCTTTTATATTTAAATCTGAATTTACTGTAATATCCAACGGATTATCTGTACTTATAATGTCTCCTGTCCAGCTTTGAAATTCCCAACCTTCGTTAGCAATGGCATTTAAACTAAACTCCTGTCCGGAAAAAGCTGTTCCACTTGTATAATTTAACAATCCATTACCTTCTTGTGTAAGTGTAACATTGTATGTAGAAGCCGTTTCTAAAGGAATAAACTCCATTTTATCAAAAACAATACTTCCTGTGTTTATTCTACTGTACACTTTAAGTTCGTTAATAGTACCTGACCAATGCGACCAATTTGTAAGATTTACATCAATAGTATACCATTCATTATCATTAGGAATAGTTATTTTTACTCTACCTGAGGCAAATTGTGTACCAGGAACATTAGCCGCTATTTGAAGACTTGGCTCTCCAGTACTGTTTTTAACAACCATCCTTAATGTTCCAAAAAGCTCTGAATTAATATTTAATCCTGTAATAGCTGACATTGGAAAAGCAAATCCATCTGAAAAATCTAATGTAAGTTTATCATTATCTGCATTTACGGCAACACCACTAGTTACAGCAGACCATGGTAAAAAATCTTCAGTGGTTGTCCATACTACAGACGTTGGCGCTATAGGTTTTACAAAAAAGGCGTCCGATCTAAATTCAAATTTCTGAAAAGCAAAAGACGGAAGTTCTGTGTTTACAGTTATAACAGAACCGTTTCCTCCATCTGTACGAGATGTAGTTACTACACTTGTCCATTCACTATACTCATGCGGATTAGGATTTATATATGAATTATAAGCTGTTAAACCTGCCTCTGTTAATATACGACTTGCATCACCTCTATTATTAAAACCAGATTTAACAGTGTTAGGATTTTCTTTTAAAAAATTTTGAAGTTTATTATTGTCTTCTCCGTACGATAAGCTTCGGAAATAATAAGTTGTACCTACCGGTAAATCCGTAGAAAATGAAAGGTTTACAGATTCATTAGCTCTATAAGTTAAAGAATTTGAGTTATAATTATAAATCAAAGCATCATACTCGTCAGTCTCTTCATTTTTAGTAAAAATGGCATCTAATTCATTGGTTGATGTATTTGGCGAACCTGACAGTTCAGTAGTATAATGTGTTAAACCATTCATGGTATTTAAACTTGTAATTGCTGGTGGATCTTCTGTACCCGATCCATTTCCCCACCTATAAACAAACTCTAAACCTTTGTCTTTATTTTTATAAAAAATATTAGAAAAAGCTAATTCTACAATTTCTGCATGCGAGGTTGCATTATTTATAAACCCCTTACCATCAGCTCCATTCATAGTCGTTGTAGTAGCATATTCCATCAAATCTATTTTGGTATTTGCATTCCATTTTGGGTGATCTACTAATCCTGCAAAAAGGTTATCATATTTATCCTTCATGTTTCTTAAAGAACTATTGCCAATTATTACATAATCTGATATTCCCCAAAAATCATATCTTAAATTATTATCAAAAGAATACTCGATAAGATCGTCAGAAAATGATGCAAAAGGTTCTCCTTTATAATTTAATTCGGTTCCGTTTTTAAATAAAAAACCTGGAGCTCTTGTATGAAGCCCAATAATAGCATTAGGTAATATGGATCTAACAGCTTTTTCGGTATTTTCAAAATGCTCTATAAAATCTTGTTTTGTACCAAACCAATGATCTGGTGTTTCAATCTCAGACCCTACTCTAAAACGCCATTTTAAAACCTGATCTTCTCCATAAGTTTCCACTAATTTAGTCATTAAGGCCTTTATAAAATCATGATATGCTTGTTTATTGGCAGGAGGTAATGAGTTCCCATAGATAGACATCTTTTCGTTTTCACGGAAATTTATATTATCTCTAGTTCCTTCTGGAATAAATGTATAACCATGCTGAAAAGCCCATGGCGGTTGATCTAATGCTATTTGAAGAATCTCTGTTTGAGAATTTACCACTTTATCAAGTCTCTCAATAAGTGGTTCCCATCTATAAACATAGGTGTTACTTATTGAATCGTAAAGACATGGATCGAAATCTAAATCTTTTTGAGAAACCCCATTCACAACTTTTCTAATACCACCAACCATTCTAACAATATTCATTTTAAGACCAGGTCTTATGTTAGATCCGTTTGTAGGACTTATACGATTGGCAACATCCCAAATATTGTGCAAAGGTTCATTTTTATAACTATTATCTGTAAAATCTGTAGACAGCGTTACTTGGGCTTCTATAAAGAAAAAGCTTAGGCAAAATAATACCATAACTATTCTTTTTATTAATTTATTTATTTTATTCATTTTGAAACATTTAAAATTATACACATTAATATTATTTATACAAACTATTTATCAAATTAAAATTAATCAACAATTATTTTATGGGTAGAGGTGTTATTATTATTCTCTATTTGAAGAATGTATATACCTTTTTCCTCTCTTTTTAATCGAATAGTTTCTTCAGATACAAATTGTCCTTTTTGAATCTCTACCCCTGTAATTGAATAGATTCTATATTGAGATTGCTCTGCATTTGTCGTTTTTATTTTAAACTCACCCTTATTTGGATTAGGGCTTACCACTATAATATGCTTTTTTGTATAGCTATTGTTAGATAATATTGTATTAGATAACTCAATAGTATTTATAGAAAACTTAGGTAACATTATTTTTTCATCCCCTTCATTAATTAATGTTAAAGGATCTACATCAAAACCTAAAGCTCTTTCTTCGTCCATACTAGAAAAAGATAATGCTTTGTGTTTGTATGTTTTATCATATGTAACACCGTCTATATTTACAGTAAAAGGAACTTCTTTATTTGTAAGATTTAAAACAAAAACAATAGTCTTATCATCTTTATTAACAACTCTTACACTTACCGCTTTTACGCCATCTACAAGGTTTGGCACTTGCACATCGCTAGCTATTAATGTACTGTTTTCTAATACTGAGCGCGTAATTTCATAAGCAGATCCAAATAATGATTTTTCTAAAGGATATTTTATTCTATCTTTTATTTTTCCATTAGACGCTGTATATTTTTCCCAAACTAACATGGTGTTTAATTTTCCATTAACGCTAAACCAATTTGCACGCTCAAAAACATCTTGATTTTCACTCATATATAAAAAACAATCTATGGCACCAAGTGCAGATACAGCATTTGGCCCACCAGATTTTACACCCCACTCTGTTAACCAAATAGGTTTATTGGGTGCTACTTTTTTTGCATAATCATTTATTGAACTTGCTAAAAGTTTACGAGCAATAAGTGATGTACCATAGGCTTCATCACTATCTGCTGCATTATCTGGATCTGCCCCAACATATGTATGAACCGAAACCGCATCAAAATAAGATAGATCTGCTGTTAAATCTTTGTTCCAATTTGGGTTAGCCCAACTGCTTTTTCTTAGTAAAGGTATTGAAACTCTTATTTCTGGATCTTGTGCTTTTAATGCTGCAGACATCGATTTTGCTCTAGCAATATAGTCTTCTGAGTTTGGTATGATTGAACTTCTTTGCCCAGGGTAAAAACATTCGTTACCCATTTCTATCGCTTTTACTTCAAAACCACGACTAATTAAATCATTATACCTTAATATACTTTCAGGACTTCCGTTATTAAAATCAGTACCATCTGCACTCATATTAAAAGTCCACATCAAATCGTAGCCTTTACCAGTTTCTTTTTTTTTGTCTGTATTTAAACCCGTTAAGCCATCTATTCCTACTTTTATGTTCGCACTATCAAATATTTTTATGGTTGAAAGTAAACCAACTTCTACATTTTTAATATTACCATTAGTTCCTTGCTTATAATCAAATTTTTCTTCTCCGTAAAGACGACTTACATCACGTCTCCAATCGTACCAATTAGACCATAAACCATGTGGAAACCGTACTGTAATAGGATCAAACAGTTTTATAAAATTCTTTTCTGTAGCAGTTTTAAAATGATGAATATTTGTTCCTAACAATAAATTATTATACGTTTCTGTAGATGCGCTATTTATATTAACTGTTGCCTCTAGGTTATCTGGTAAATTAAAAGGATAATCTTGGGCGTTTACAGTTACTGTAGCTACTATTAAAAAGAAATAATTTAGTAGTATTTTATTCATGTTTTATAATTTAATTTATTTGTATCGAACTTGTATTCGTATTGTTTTATTCAAAATATTTAATAATCTCATTAGCAATTAACTCATGCCCTTTTTTATTAGGATGATTTATTTGTGCCATGTATTTTTTTAGTTCTTCTGAATCGCTATAAAGGTATTCGAACGCTTTATAACTATCTACTAAACCTACATTATATTTTTTGGCAAGTAGCCTAATTTGATCTGTATGCTGTTTTAATTCATTTTCAGGGTTATTATAATCAACTCTCGTGTCTGGAGAAGGTGTTAATAATATAACAAGTATATCATTTTTTAATGCCTTTACTATCATGTACTCCCACGCTTTTTTTGCTTTTTCTAAACCAACACGTCTATCATTTAAAGCGTAGTCTATAAAAAGCACATCTGGTTTGTGGTTTAAAACAGTATTTTTAAACCTAGCAACACCCTTTACAGAGTTTTCTCCACCAATACCTGTTACAATTGTATTTATTACCGCATACGGATATTTTTCTTTTAACTTTTCTAAAACCAAATGCGGATACGCAGCTAGTGTATTTACATTTGGTGTTTTAAAATACCCTGACGGCACACTATGACCGTGAAACACAATGTTTATGGTTTTATTATCTGGCCACTTTTTTAAAAGTTCTTGTTTTACTTTAGACAAATAATTATGTGCATCTATATCTTTAGCAATTAAAGAACGAGACGCTGTGCAACCACAAAAAAGGGCTACACAACATAAAGTGATAAAATACCTAAATCTTAAGACCTCCATTTTATTTAATTAGATTGATATATTTTTATTTCTGAAATCGACGGCGCTTTTTTAGCACCAATAATATAAATTCTACATTTTGTAGCTGTAATAGCATCAAATTTATGCGTTTTATTTGCACCACAAGTGGTATCACTTACAAGATCTTTCCACGTACCATTATCCCAATATTGTAATTTATATGAGGTAATATTATTTTCAAATTCATCAATAACTACCTTATTAAAAGTTTGTGGCTTTACCCACTCTACTTCTAGGTATTGATTTTTGGTTTCTGTAGCTAACCAACGCGTTTCATCATCTTCATCATTTACTCTAAAAGCTTCAAAAACGGGTAATTTTTCTGTTTGAATAAACATAGAGGATGCATTCATTCTACCTAATTTTGCCAAATTCTCTGTGTTTTGTAACGGTTCTGGAAATTGAGTTACAGGCAATTTATCTACTTTAAAATTGTAAACTCCTGAGGTAACATTATAAATCACATAATTACCAACAGCTTTATTTTTTTCTGTTCCTACATAGGTTATGTTTTCAGTATTCTCAGCTAAAACACCGCTTTCTTTTATAACCTCTTTACTTATTGCTGGCAAAAACACTTTTGCAGTTGTATTTACGGGAACTTCAATATGAAATGTAGCTGTGTTCGATTTCTTTGTCCAATTAACAACCACATTACCATACATCGATTCGTATGCTGTATTGGCATAGGTTAAATCGCCAACAGGAGCTGGTTTTATAATCATATTTTGCATTCCTAAACTTTCTGGGTTTGGTCTAATTCCACCAAAACCTTTAATAAAATACCCACCAATACCTGTGTAACAAGTGTGAATTTGACTATTTCCTACCGCAGACCAACGCTCTGGCCATACCGTTTTACCTTGTTCTAGAAAATAGCCATAACTAGGATGGTGTTTGTCTCTTAACAACTCATAAATTAAATCCATACGCTCACCAGACTCTGTAAAATAGCGTGTATAAAGGGCTTGACCAGAACTACCTGTATCGTAATATGGAAAATCATACAACACATTATTAACCAATTGCGCCTCTGCTTTTTCTTTTTCTGATGCTGGTGTTACTCCCGATAAAAGTGCAAAAGCTTGATCTACTTGATACCCCTTTAAATATTTACCCGTTTCTGGATTGTAAGACAGTTTATGGGTTGCTTCTTGCTGCACTTTCAATCTATTTTTATAAGCTAGCGCATCTTCAGTTTTATTCAGTGCCTCTGAAATATGCATCGCATTTTCTAACATAAAAGCATATAAACAATTGTTAAAATGTGCTGCGTCTGGAGAATTACTACTTGTCCAGAAATTTCCACGTGGCGTACACCAATCTCCCAAACCTGGCATTTCTCTTTTTCCTTGCTCACCAATTATTAAAGCACCACCAGTTTTATAATTAGAATGCTCATACAACCAAGTCATCCATTTTTGCATCGATTGGTAATTATCTTCTAAGACTTTTTTATCGCCTAACATTCTGTAGGTTTCCCAAACGGTTAGTGGATTATTTGCTTTCCACATTAAAAACGGACGATCTTCTTCGTTTAAAACTGCTCTAGTTTGACCATCTGGAAATTGTGCATCTCTAGTATATTGTAAATATTGATCCATATACGCGCCACTTTCAAAATTGGGCAACGCATCACCATACATAGCGGCAACGGTTACTTCTCCCCAACCACGTCGTTCACGATGTGGACAATCTACCAAAATACCATCCATAGTATTGGCTAAATAGGTATTTAAATTAACTTGATAAATTTGATTTAATTGCGCACTTGAAGATTCAAATTTGCTGATTTGCTTACGATTGTTAGTTACTACATAACCTCTTGCATCTGCTATTTTAGGTTCATATTTTAACCCATAAACGGTAACCCAACGTCCTCCTGCAACATTAAACCGGTTGGAAAACTTTCCTTTTCCTGATTTCCCAAAAATATATTTACTTTTTTGACTCCAATTCATAATTCTTTCGGTCTGATCACTAATTTCAAACAAAATAGAATCACCTTCCTTTCCATTATACAAATCCATTTCAAAAAAACCTGTATAGTTTTCTCCTAAATCAATACGATAGGTTCCATCATCATTTTTAGCAACCTCAATAGCTTTTATTTCTTTAAACTTTACTTGAGGCTCTACCATTTGAGCGCTTAACTCAGCTTTTATTGGACTATACAACGCACGAACTTCTCTATTTTTATTACTGTTTAAGGCAAAACTTATATTGTTACCTTCAGGTATTTTAGCATTTAAAACTTCATAATCGTACACACTTGCATTCATCCAATTGCTGTCATTATATTGCGCAGTATTCCAATCGTCTTCTCTTTTGCTATCATCAATCGTTTCACCTCCAAAACGCAGAATATCCCAATCTCCATAATATTCAGAATTACTTTTTTTAGTTTTCCAAGTTTCATCTGTTTTTAAAGTAATATTTTCTCCTCCTGCAACAATTTCTGCTTGTGCTTTAAACACAAACGGAACCATTCTATATTCTCGAATACGTGTCCAACGTGCCCAACCAGCAGCGTGCCATACCGCAATAACATTGTTTCCTTTTTTTAATTTATCAGCAATATCATACGTTAAATAAGGAATCCTTTTTTTCATATAAGATGCCACAGGATTCAATACATTATCGGTAACTTTTTCACCGTTCACATACAATTCATGATAACCAAAAGATCCTACGTGCACAAAAGCCGAAGTAGCATTTTCTGAAAGTGTGAACGTTTTTCTATACCAGTTATGATCGATCTTTTTTTGATCTGCTTTGTAAATCCAATCCCCTTTCCAATCTTCTGATTTTAAAAGTCCCATTGAAAATTTACCAGAATCACTCCAATTCGATTCTTTGTTTGCAGCATCCCAAACTTTTACTTTCCAAAAACAGGCTTGGTTAGATGCTAATTTTTTACCCGCGTAAACATTATTTACAGACGCATTAGTTTCCGTTTTACCAGAATCCCATAAATCGCCAATATTATTGTTCAAATTATCTAAACTACTCGCAACAAGTATTTGAAACGCTGTTTGTTTTTGTCCTCTTTTTTGATGTTGATCAACTAACTTCCAACTTAATCTTGGCGCAGTATTATCTATACCTAAAGGATTTACTCGGTATTCGCAACGCAAATCATTCACTTCAAGTATTTCTGAATTACCTGATTTACAACTAGATAGTAATGCTAAAAAAAGTATAGTCAGTATAGTACCGCTTTTCCATTTTAGACTTGTATTGAAGAAATTATTCATTTTATAAATTTTGTTTGTAGTATGATATTCAACTATTTATTTTTGATACACTTCAAATTCTGAAACGCTAGGTTTATTTTTAGCGCTAGTGATAAATAATCTACATTTTTTAGATGTAACCGTTTCAAAATTGAATGTTTTAAGATCTCCAATAGAAGTTCCGTTAGCAAGATCTACCCATTGGTTTTCTTTTAAATATTGAACTTTATAATTGGTGATATGCTTGTCTATTTCTTTAAGTACAATAGTATTAAAAGTTACAGGCTTCACCCATTCTATCTCTAACCATTCCTTTTCTAAACCACTTGCTTTCCAATGCGTTTCAAGATTTTCATCATTCGCTCTAAAAGCTTCAAAAACTGGTAATTTATCAGATTTAATAGTCATTGAAGACGCATTCATTCGTGCTATTAAAGCTAAATTTTCTTGCTGATTTAACGGCTCTGGATAGGTTGTTTTTGTAAGTTGCGTCACGTTAAAATTATACACACCAGAACTAACTTCATAAATAACATAGTTTCCAACGGCATCACTTTTTTCTGTGCCTATATAGTTGATTCCATCAACATCTTCTGCAATAACATTACCTTCTAAAACATCTTGACTTGAAGTAGCCGGAATGTATATTTTAGCTGATGTATTTACAGGAACTTCAACTTGAAAAACTGCTGAATTATCCGTTTTTTTCCAATTTACAGTAATATCGCCATACATCGACGTGTAAGCTGTGTTAGCATATGTTAAATCGCCTACCGGAGCAGGTTTTACAATAAAACGTTTCATTCCAAATGTTTCAGAATCTGGTCTTATACCTCCAAAACCTTTGATAAAATAACCACCAATACCTGTGTAACACGTGTGTATTTGACTGCCACCTACCGCAGACCATCGCTCTGGCCATACCGTTTTTCCTTGCTCAATAAAATACCCATAACTTGGGTGGCGTTTATCTTGAAGTAGTTCGTAAATTAAATCCATACGTTCGCCGTACTCGGTAAAATAACGCGTGTAAAGTGCCTGACCAGAACTACCTGTATCATAATATGGAAATTTATACAATACTTGGTCTACCAAATTATCATATACCTTTTGTTTTTCTGATTCTGGTGTAATACCTGCAATTAATGCAAAAGCCTGATTTACTTGATGTCCTTCGCCATATTTCCCTGTTTCAGGATTGTAAAGTTCTTTATGCGTAGCCTTACGCTGTACCTCTAAACGGCTTGCAAAAACTTTTTCATCTTCATCTTTATCTAATGCTTCGGCAATATTTTTTGCCGCATCTAACATAAAAGCGTACACACAATTGTTAAAATGAGCAGACTCTGGCGAGTTACTAGACGTCCAGAAATTACCTCTTGGGGTACACCAATCTCCTAAACCAGGAAAAGCCATAGAACCTTGCTTCCCTACTTTTAACGCTCCGCCTGTGTTGTAATTAGAATGTTCGTATAGCCAATTCATCCATTTTTTTAATGCTGGATAATGGTTGTTAAGCAACTTTTTATCGCCCAACATTCTATACGTTTCCCAAATGGTAATTGGGCTGTTTGCCATCCACATTAAAAAGTTAAAATCATCACCATTAATTACGGCTCTCATTTTACCATTATCTGCTTGGGCATCTTGCATAAACTGTGCGTATTGCTCCATATAAGCACCGCTTTCAAAATTAGGCAAAGCATCACCGTACATAGCTGCTACGGTAACTTCTCCCCAACCACGTCTTTCACGGTGCGGACAATCTACCAAAATACCATCAATAGTATTTGCGATATAAGTGTCTAAATTAATTTCGTAAATTTTATTTAAAAGTTCGCTAGAGCTTTCAAATTTGCTAATCTGTTTACGATCATTTGTAATTACGTAACCCTTAATATCTTTTAATTCTGGTTTGTAATTTATCCCCTGAATAGTAACCCAACGACCACCTGCTAAATTAAAACGATTGGTAAAATGACCTTTACCAGATTTATCAAAAATATACATACTTCTTTGTTGCCAAGAAGAAGTTTGCCCTAACTGGTCGCTAATTTCGAAGGTAACTGTATCGCCTTCTGAACCGTTAAATAAATTCATCTCGAAGTAACCTGTGTAGTTTTCTCCCATATCTACCACGTAAGTACCATCGTTATTTTTTTGAACACCAATAGGTTTTACCTCTTTAAACTTAACTTGAGGCTCTACCATTTGCGCACTTAGAGTCGCAGTTATTTTACTTGTTGGCGGATTATTATCGGTGCTTTCTACAACTTTAGCTCCTTTTAAGCCTAAATAAATATCGGCTTTACCAATTTCTTTTGCATCAGACTGATTGAAAACAACGGCATTTGCCCAATTGCTATCGTCGTAATCTGCTTTGTTCCAATCATCTTCACGTAAACGCTCATCAATGACTTCACCACCAAAATTTAAAATATCCCAAGGCCCATAATAAGAACTATAACTTTTTTTACATTTCCAGGTTGTATCTGTTGCTAAAACCATATTATTACCTGCAACAGAAATATTAGCTTGCGCTTTAAATACAAACGGCGCATCGTGATACTCAACCATTCTTCCCCATCTAGCCCAACCTGCAGCGTGCCAAATACCAATAACGTTATCTCCTTTTTTAAGGTGATTTTTTATATCATAAGTTAAATACGGTAAACGTTTTTTCATTACCGAATACACCGGATTCATAACAGCATTACTTACTTTTTCGCCATTAACATAAACTTCGTGGTATCCAAAAGAAGCCACGTGTATAAGTCCAGATTCTGGAACATCAGTAAGTGTTACGTTTTTTCTGTACCAGTTATGATCTTTTTTTGTTTGGTCGTTTTTGTAAATCCAATCGCCTGTCCAATCTTTTTCGTTTAACAATCCCATTGCAAATTTGGCTGGCTCGCTCCAATTAGAAACGCTACCAGATGCATCCCAAACACGAACTTTCCAATAACAAATTTGTCCGGAAGTTAATGCTTTACCTTGGTATATATTATTAACAGATTGCGCATCTGAAACCTGGCCAGAATCCCATACATCACCTTTATTTGCGTTTAGATTTTCTATACTATTGGCTACTATTATTTGAAACCCTGTTTGCTTTTGACCACGGGTTTTATTTTTATCTATAATTTTCCAACTTAATCTTGGTTGTACATTATCTATTCCTAACGGATCTACACGGTATTCGCATTTAAGATCTATTGGCGTTACCTCGCTTTTAGTTTTTGAATTACAACTGATTATTGTTAACATAAAAACGGTAACAATAACAACTTTAAAAACGGAATTAAATGGACTTAATAATTTATTTTTCATTTGTAATATTTTTAAATAACCTTATATTTTTCTTCAATTTAAGCAACTCATTATTTATTTAAACCGTGTACCTGAAATTCGGCTATTGATGTAGGTTTTGTTGCCGTAGTAATAAATAATCGGCATTTTGTAGTTGTAACAGCATCAAATACTACTTCTTTATTGCTTCCGCAGGTACTACCTTTAACTACATCTATCCAATTGGTGCCATCCCAATATTCAATTTTAAAACTTGTTATATTATTTTCTAACTCATTTATAACAACTTTGCTTATTTTTTGAGGTTCCATCCATTCCATTTCTAACCATTCCTCATTTTTATTTTTTGCGCTCCACCAACTTTTATCATCATTATCATTCGCTCTAAATGATTCAAAACCTGGGTTTTGAGCATCTGTAAAGTACATAGAAGAAGCACTAGCTCTAGCTATTAAAGATAAATTACTCCCCTTGTATTGTGGTTTTGCATAATTTACTTGAGGCAATTTATTAGAAGTAAAATTATAAACACCCGATTGAACCTCATAAATGATATATTGACCAACAGCGTCATTTTTTTCAACTCCTACATATTTTATTCCTTCTGCTTTTGATGCTAATATATTTCCTTCCAAAACTTCATCAGCACTTGTGGCTGGTATATATACTTTAGAACTCGTATTTACTGGAATTTCGATATGTAAAGTTGCTTTACCTACTGTTTTAGTCCAATTGCTTATAATTTTACCGTACATAGATTCATGCGTCGTATTAGCATAAGTTAACTTACCAACAAGCGCAGGTTTAATTAAAAATTTTTGAAACCCATAATTCTCTGGATCTATACGAATTCCTCCAAATCCTTTTATAAAATAACCACCAATACCTGTATAACACGTATGTATTCTACTAGCCCCAGTACTAGACCATAATTCTGGCCACGTAGTTTCTCCTTGCGCTATGAAATAGCCATAACTTGGATGCCTTTTATCGATTAACAACTCATAAATAAGATCCATACGTTCCCCTTCTTCAATAAAATACCTTGTGTATAGCGACTGCCCAGAACTACCAACATCGTAATAAGGAAAACCATAAAGCATCTTATCTACTAAATTATCATACACTTTTTGTTTTTCTGATGCTGGAGTAACTCCAGAAAATAATGCGAAAATTTGATCTACCTGACGCCCCGTTCTATAATTTCCTGTATTAGAATCATACGTATTGGCGTGTGTAGCTTTGCGTTGTACTTTTAAGCGATCTGCATATTTGGCAACGTCTTCCTTTTCTCCTAACTCTTCTGCAACTTGCTTTGCAATATCTAACATATAGGCATATAAGCTATTATTAAAATGAACTGCATCTGGAGAATTCATACTTCTAAAATCGTTACCATGAGGAGTTGCCCAATCTCCTAAACCAGGAAATGCACGTTCCCCTTCTTTCCCTGTAATTAAGGAACCACCTTTTTCATAATCAGAATTATTTAGTAACCATGTCATCCATTTTTCCATAGATTTATAGTTGTCCTTCAATATTTTAATATCTCCAAAGGTTCTGTAGGTTTCCCAAATAGTAAGCGGATTATTAGCTTGCCACATTAAAAATGGTCTGTCGGCTTCATTTACAATACCACGCGTTCGGCCATCAGAAAATTGTGCATCTCTCATATACTGCATGTACTGATCCATATAAGCGCCACTTTCAAAATTAGGCAAAGCATCGCCATACATAGCTGCAACAGTAACCTCTCCCCAACCACGTCTTTCTCTATGCGGGCAATCCATCATAATACCATCTAGTGTATTGGCTAACAAGGTTCTAATATTCATTTCATAAATTTCATTTATCAATTTATTAGAACTTTCAAACGCACTTATTCTCTTTCGGTTACTTGTTATTGTATATCCTTTTATGTCATTAATATTAGGTTTATAATTTAAACCCGATAAGGTAAACCAACGTCCGCCTGCGTAATTAAAACGATTTGTAAAAGTTCCAGATCCACTTTTATCAAATACGTATTTACTACGTTGGCTTTTATTACATCTTACCTCTTTTATATCACTTATTTCTATAGTAACGGTATCTCCAACAGCACCATTTTTAAGATTTATTTCAAAAAGACCTGAATAATTAGTCCCCATATCAACACGATAAGTACCATCATCATTTTTTGAAATTTTGATAGGTTTGTGTTCTTTATATTTAACCTGAGGCTCTACCATTTGAGCGCTTATTGTATGAGACATTTTTCCTTTACTAATAACAGCGTTCCCCCACAAAGCATCATCAAAACTAGCTTCATTCCAGCCTTTCACTATTCTACGAGCATCAATTAATTCTCCTCCAAAATCTTGAATTTCCCACTGACCAATATACTCACTATAACTGTTAGCACATTTCCAGGTTGTGTCTGAGAGTAAATCGATAGACTTGCTTTTTGTTTTAATATTTGCCTGTAATTTAAACGCATACGGAACATTTTTATGTTCATTAATACGTGTCCAACGTGTCCAACCAGCAGCATGCCAAACAGCAATTACGTTATCTCCCTTTAATAACTGATCTGAAATATCATAAGCAATATAAGGCACTCTTTTTTTAAGATATGAAGAAGCAGGATTAAGAATATTATCCGTAATTTTTTTACCATTTACATACAATTCGTGATACCCCAAAGAAGCCACATACACCATTGCAGATGTAGGCGCATCTTCTAATATAAAGTTTTTACGATACCAATTGTGGTCTAACTTAGATTGGTCTTCTTTCTGTATCCACTCGCCTTTCCAATCTTCCGCATTTAGTAAACCTATTGTAAATTTAGCATTATCACTCCATGCAGATACTTTACCTGATGCATCCCAAACACGTACTTTCCAGAAACATTGTTGTCCTGATAGAAGTTGCTGCCCTTGGTAAATGGTATTTACAGAAACATCACTTTCTATTTTTCCTGAATCCCAATAATCTCCTTTATTAGAATTTAAATTATTTAAACTACTAGCTACTAAAATTTGATAAGCAGATTGCTTTTGACCACGAGTTTTATTTTTGTCTATAATTTTCCAACTTAATCTTGGTTTTACGTTATCTATCCCTAAAGGATCTGTGCGATATTCGCATTTAAGATCTGTTGTATTTACTGTTGCAAAAGAGTTATAACTAGTAAAAAATAAAGTTAACACCCCTACTACAAGCAACTTATAATACTTTATTGTAAAACGGTAATTTAAAATATGTTTCATACTTAAAAAAAGCATTTTTTGATTTTATTTTTTTTATAAATTTAATTTGAAATTTTAACTTAACTATTCTGTAGTATCATGCCTCTTTTATTCTGTATTTTTACCCAAAGTAGTTAGTAAATAGATAACAATACAAAATATCTAATTCTTGTAAAATTAAAGAACAATAATGATTGTATCAATTAACAATTTGATATATTTATTGCACAAAATGATACCACTTTGAAGGAAAGAAACAAAAAATATTTGATCATTTTTGAACAAGACAAAAAATGGGGTTTTTTCATTAATAATTTAGGAAGTACAAAAATAAATAAGAATGAAGAATACCCATCTAAAGGACATCCTGGGAGATATATGTTTACCTGGGAAAAAGGGAGGGTTTTAGATGAATTTCATTTTGTATTAATAACAGAAGGTGAAGGAATTTTTGAAAGTAAAGAAACGGGAAAAAAGAAAGTATCTGCAGGAGATGGTTTTCTACTTTTTCCTGGTGTTTGGCATCGATATAAACCAACTAAAGCAATTGGATGGACAGAAAATTGGGTTGGTTTTTCTGGTACTATTGCCAAACAATTGCTTTCTAACGGCTTTTTTAATCCTCAAAACCCAATAATACCTAAATGCAACCAAGTAAGTATTCTTAATTATTTTGATAGTCTTTTTAAACTTTTTAACAACGAACCTTTTGGCTACCAACGTTCAGCATCGGGCATATGCATGCAATTGATGGCAGAAGCATATAATATACAACAACATAATAGTGATGACAATTATTTAGGATCGATGGTTTCTTACACCAAACATTTAATGTATAAGAAAATAAATGAATCTATCGATTTAAAGAAAATAGCGTTAGACCTTGGGGTTAGTTATTCTAAATTTAGAATTGATTTTAAAAAACAAACAGGAATATCACCTTTGCAATACTTTTTACTTCTAAAAATAGAAAAATCAAAAGATTTATTAATTAGAACAAACAAAACACAAAGAGAAATTGCTTTTGAACTAGGTTTTGAATCTGATTATTACTTTAACCGGTTGTTTAAGCAAAAAATAGGCATTACACCAAAACAATATAGAAACAGTAAAAACTAACTTTTTTATAACTTAAAAAAAGATACCTAAATAACGCTTATTTATTTATTTTTATCACCTTAAAACAAGGTAGTTATTAGGTGATAAATAGCACTAATTTGTATCTTTGTTTTTAAAATTTCACTTCAATTACGAATTACACTTATACTAAAAAAATGAAAACATTTCTAAAGGATGACTTTTTACTTCAAAATGATTTTGCAAAAAAGTTATATCATGATTTTGCCAAAAAACTACCGATTATAGATTATCATAATCATTTATCACCTCAACAAATAGCAGAAGACACTCAATTTGAAAACATAACACAAGTTTGGTTATATGGCGATCATTATAAATGGAGAGCAATGCGTGCTTTTGGTATCAATGAGAAATATATAACAGGGAATGCAACTGATAAAGAAAAGTTTTTAAAATGGGCAGAAGTGGTTCCTTTTACAATTAGAAACCCTTTGTTTCATTGGACTCATTTAGAATTGAAAGCTTATTTTGGAATTGATGAAATTTTATCATCAGAAAATGCAGAAGAAATTTACAATAAAACAGCTAAACTATTACAAAACAAAACACACTCTGCTAATGGTTTATTAAAAATGCTAAATGTAGAAAGTTTATGTACAACTGATGATCCTATTGATGATTTAAAACATCATATTGCTATTCAAAAAGATGCTTCTAAAGTTAATGCTTTTCCAACTTTTAGACCCGACAAATCTTTTGCCGTAGAAGATGTAAAAGCTTACAACCAATATCTTACAGCACTAGAAAAAGCAAGTAGTTTATCTATAAATAGTTATCAAGATCTTTTAAATGCTTTAGAAAATAGAATTTCTTTTTTTAATGAAAATGGCTGTAGATTGTCTGACCACGGTTTAGAACAATTATCTTATTTTGATACTGAAATATATGATATTGCTACACTTTTTAATAAAGTGAAAGCTAACGAAAACTTAACGAATGAAGAGGTTGCTTTCTTTAAAGCAAAAACAATGATTTCTTTAGGTAAAATGTATCATAAAAAAGGCTGGACACAACAATTGCATTTGGGTGCAATTAGAAATAATAATAAACGATTATTAAGTGAACTTGGACCTGATACAGGGTTTGATTCTATTGGAGATTTCTCTCAAGCTAAAGCCTTAAGTGGTTTTTTAAACACCTTAGACAGCACTAATCAATTAACAAAAACTATTGTTTACAATTTAAACCCTGCAGATAATGAAGTATTTGCAACTATGGTTGGTAATTTTAACGATGGTACTATTAAAGGTAAAGTACAGTTTGGTGCAGCTTGGTGGTTTTTAGACCAAAAAGACGGAATGGAAAAACAAATTGAAACGCTTTCTAATCAAGGTCTATTAAGTTGTTTTGTTGGAATGCTAACCGACTCTAGAAGCTTTTTATCTTTTCCAAGACATGAATATTTTAGAAGAATTTTATGTAATATTATTGGTACTGATGTTGAAAAAGGAGAATTACCGAATGATGAAAAATTCTTAGGTAAAATTGTAAGTGATATTTGCTATTACAATGCTAAAAATTATTTCAATTTTAAAAATAAATAGGCATCACTTACTTTTTATTAAAAATTAAAAAAACTTAAAACATTAAAATTAATGTTTTAAGTTTTTTTTTAAACTAGGTAAATTCTATTTAACTTACTGTAATTGCTATAGACAATTCTTTATTACTTTTATCTAAAAAAAACTCTAAAGGAATTGCTTCTACACCAGGAACCATATTAAAAGTTCTGGAACCTACAATTTCTTTCATTTTTATAGCAGTATTTGCTTTTATTCTTACCAATCCTTCTGGTTTCTGAATTGTAATTTCATCATCATTTACCCAACTAACCACTTCTCCTGTTGGTGATGCTATTGGCAAAACAAAAGCCGTATTTTCTATAATGGGCTGTTTTGTTTTTACACAAATATTCATTTCATCTACCGTACATTTATAAGCTATTTTAAAGTCAGAAGCAGTTTCTGCTACCACTTCTCTTGCTTCATTTTTAAGTTTTACATCTGTTAGTAATTCTATTTCGCCATTGCTATCGGATGCACTTACATTAGCTGTTAAATCGAAAAGATTTGTATACCATTGCTTACCTTTATAAGTTTCTATTCTAGGTGTTAAAGCGATATCTTTACCGGGTTGTACTTGTTGATTGTTTTTTTCTACCAATTGATAAACGGCCATACTTGCAGCACATAATAAACCAACTTTATTGTGATATAAAACCCCTAAAGCACCTCCTGTTGCCTGACGAAAATCATACTTATAATGGTATTCTGCATCATAAGCACTTACCGTACCTCGCCAATCTCCACGTGCAAAAAGTGAAACATCTAAATCTTTAAAATGAGTAACTCCATCTGCATTTTTTCTAGGTAAAGCTGTATTTTTATTAATCTCTGGTAAATGTTGCCAATGATCTAATAACGCTGTTAATGGTTTTGCATGCGTAAAAGTATGATGCACACAAGGAGGTACTCCATGAGATATAAAGTGTGGGCCTCCATGGATTAAACCATCTGCCGTACAACGTTGCAATAATTCTGTATTTTTTACAGCAGCAGTACCAAATGCCGGGTTTATATGGGCCATCATACCAAATGCTGGCTGACTACCATCGCAAGTTCTACTCCCCCAGTAACTCCATTTGTATTGACGCGTACCCCAACTATTATCCCAAGCGCCATCTGGTAACATAAATTCTAAATGACTGTTTAATGATTTTGTTACTAATTGTAATAATTCTTCATCTTTCACTTTTAAGGCGTACATTACTAAACTATTTAATGTTTCTTCAACATTATAGCCTAAATCTACACCGTGTAAACCTTTTACACTTAATTTTTTTGAACTCTTTTTACACTCTCCAAATAATAAACCTTCGTTTTCTGTAAAATACAGTTTTACATCTGCTGCTAACGTTTTACTTTTAGCAATAAATGCGTCATTTTTAACAATATTTCCTATTAGATTTAAACCATAAATGGCTGTTCCTGGATAATTAATATTAGTAAAGTCTATGGTAAATGTATCGTAAATATACTGTCCTGCTTTTTCCAAACGAACTGTCCATGCTTTGCGAGTTGCTGCATCTAAAACATGTCCGTGATAATGCAAAGCTTCCGCTAAAGCAATCGCTCCAAAAACAGTAATCCCTTTCCACGAATTTGGATTAGGAATAACACTCCAACTACCATTTTCTTGAGAAACGTTATGTTCTGCCCAACCCATTACTAAAATTGCTCCTTCTAAATATTTTTTATCTCCAGTAACATCTGCCATATATAAAAAAGGGTACACCGCATCCATACAACGCCCATGAATGTGTGAGCATGATGGGCAACCTAAAGCTCCGTGTTCTTCTAAATTAGATGGATTGTTTATTTGTACACGCAACATACCATCACACCAATCTTTTAAAAGATTAGATGTTAATTTTTTAAACTCTAGAGAATGATCTGCATGATTTGAACATGAATTTAAAATACCTGCAGTTGGCAGAGATAAACCTAAACCTGCTAATGCAGACAATTGTAAAAAACTACGTCTTTCCATTTTTATATTTTAATTTATAAGGTAATAACCTTTTGTGCATTTTGATAAAATTCTGTCAATTCGAGTGAATTTTACGGTTGCAATGCGTAAAATTTGTATCGAGAATACGTATTTTAAGTTATTAAATTGTCCTCTATATAATTTTTCATACCTCAAAATCAATCGAACATATATTTTAGAGTTAAAAAAAGATCAAAATGCACAACAGGCGGTAATACTATAATTTTAAAGTAACTTATTTTATAATTAGTTTAGAATGATATACTTTTTGTTGATCATCTAAAACCTTAATCAAATAGACACCAGGTTTAAAAATATTCTCTTTATTTACTAGAATATTTTTACTTTTAGTTGCATTTTTATAAACAACCTTACCTAAAACATTATAAATCTTAACGCTGGTAGCATTTATATTATTTAGTTCTATTGTAAAATTACTGTTTGCAGGGTTTGGGTATACTTTTACAGATGATAACGCAACAACTTGGTCATTAACACTTAAAGAAGCACTTGTAGATTCTACTTTCCATTTACTTCTTGCTTCCGTTTCTTCTGCAGGAAGGCTATAAAACTCTCCATCTTCTTGATGATATAAAAATCTATTTTGATCTTTTGCTTCAAATCGATAAGTATCATCTGATTCATTATAATGTACAGTCCAAATTTTATCAGAATCTGTAGCAGGTGCCCCTTTACCTGTATTTATAATTATATATGGCGGAGTATTACCACCACCAGTAGCACGTAATATACCTTTACTTGTTTCACTATCTATATTATAATACACTTTAGATTGGTATTCTGTTTTTACAAATGTCCATTCTTTTTCTACTCCTTCACCAGAATCACTACCAGTTACAGCTGCCTCATTTGATGTTAAATACTTACCCGAACCTACATTTTTTAATCGGTACACATCGCCTGTTAAATTCGTTTTATCTTCTTCTATTACTTCAATTGTAATTTCTGATGACTCTACATTTTTATCACTATCATTATATGCTATTGCCTTGATAATATACGTACCAACATCCGAAGGTACCCAGTCTAACAAATAAGGATCTGTTGTATCTGTTTCTAGCAACTCTCCATTAACAATAAATTCAACTTTTGTAAGTGCTCCTGTATCTGTCGTTGCTTTTGCGTATAGCTGAACGTTTTCTCCTTCTTCAAATTGTTGATTATCTGACGGAGATAATAAAGATACCTCAAATGGTTTTGGACCATTTTTAATATTTAAATCAATTATTTGTAAATACGTAGGTTGTGTATCATCACTATCAGATGCATTGTTTTCTAATAAATAATAATATAATTTACCTTCATGAATATTAACAATCCCTTTTCTAAATCGTTTACCAGATGTAGCTTCATATACTCTAGAAAACAAATTTGTTCCACCAGGTGCTTGTTCTACATAAGGTCTACCAGAAGAATTTAAACCAATAATATATATATTTTCTCCAGAAGAATAAAGAGCTTCTGCTCCTGCAAAATCTGTAGTTGTTATAAATTCTGTTGCTCCAGAAGGTTTATAAGTATGCACATACTTAGTTATGTTATTCTCATTATCTTTTACTTTACCAATAAAATGTACGTCTTCATTATCTGTTACAGTAAAATCAAAACCACCTACAATATTCACTTTATCTTTTAAAGTAGTTACTACTAAATCTCCTGGTTCTGAAACTAATATTTTATCTGCATCTGCTAACGGTCTTGTAAACCCCGTTCCTTCATGATTTTTCCATTGTGTAAGTCCGCTTGGGTCATCAGAATACGCATAATAAAATCCATTTTGATATTGATATTTATCAACTCGATTATCGGATCTTCTTTGAAAACCTATTCTTAACTTACCATTTAAGTATTTAAAATCTCCATATAAGCCCCAGTTATATTCACTACCATAACTTGATGCTTGCATTCTGTTAAATTCTGTATAACCTTCCCAATCAGTTCCATCGTATTTAGCAAATAAGAATTTTCCGTTATTAGAATAACCAAACCTCATTTTCATAAACAAATCACCTTCATCATTTATAAAAAATGCAGGATAGGTTAATAATCTAGTAGTATTTAAATCATTTATACCAGGAAAAGCTAAGTGTTTGTAATTGTTGTTAGGAGATTGAATGAATAAATCTAAAACAAATTCATCATCAGGTACTGTTGCTGCATCAGCTACGGTGTAAGAATATCTTAAATAATCATTAGCAAAAGCGGCTACGTTACCATTTCTATGCATGTCATACAACATGTGTATTGTACCGTTTTTGGGAGAAATACCTACAGCAATTGTATTGTGTGTTTCACCAATCCACCACTTACCATTATACCCAGTATGTTGATGCGGAAATTCTATTGTTTTTTGAGTACCTGTTTTTGTATTGTATCTTGTAAGCATAACATGGCGGTCATCTTTACCTCCTCTATACCAGGTCATAAAAACATAATCTCCATAAACCTTTATACAATCTCCGTGAGGTGTAAGTGCTGGTCCATAAACATAATCATAACCCGTTGTTGAGTTAGTGGTTGTGTTAAGTGCAACCTTATTACCATTAAAATACATAGCAAGATCGGTTATTTTAACTTCCTTCTCTAACGTTACTTGAGCAATTGCAACCTGAAAAGATAACAAAGTTAAAGTTGCAAATATTAAATTTTGTAATGTGGGTTTCATCTTAAATAACTAATTTAAATTCGTTTTTAATATAATTTATATGTTGTATAATAACATTTTATAAATATAATTTGAAGTTTTTTTTAATCCATCCTGTTATAACCTGATTGCTTGTTTCTTTTTCTTAAAACAAAAAAAGCCTCAACTTAAAAAAGTTGAGGCTTTAAAATCTATTTTATTTTTAATTAAAATGAATTTATTTTTAATTGAATTGTGTGTTTTCCAGGAGCTAATCTTACAACTTTAAAAGCAGAAGGTACTTTTTGTCCATTATGGATAAAATCTTTTCCTTCTAGGTTGTTTAATGAAAACTCAGCAACCATGTTACCAGGAATTTCAATTTCATAAGTTTGCAACCTTGGTCCGTTATATTTATAAGATGCTTTTATTGTTCCTCTAACCGTTGGTACTTCTATAGAGCTAGATTTAAGTTTACTCATTTGAGGTTTAATAGTAGCTACTTCAAAACCTGCTGTTTTAGGTTTTATACCCCACAAACCTCTAGGTATGGCATTTGCAGGTACTGCTCCCCATGCATGGTTCCAATCTAAATTATTTTTATAAGAATTATCCCAAGCTTCTAAAGTAATGGTAGATCCAATACGAATCATATTGTACCAACTTCTTTTAGCTTTACTTGCTAATAATTCTAAAGCATAATCTGCTTCACCTGCATTATACAAGCCATCCATTAAAAATTGCGATCCGTAAACACTACAAGCCATTCCTCTAGATTTTACATAATCTACAACCGATTTAAAATGCTCTTCTGGTACTAATCCAAATGCTAAAGGCATCATATTTGCGTGTAAAGAGGCATGATCTGTACCAATACCATCAACATAAATACCTCGTTTTTTATCGAACATTTGTTCGTTAACAGCCTTTTTTGCTTTTGCTGCTCTTAATTCAAAATCTAAAACTTCTTGAGTTTTACCTAAAATTTTAGCAAATTCAGACATAATTTTCATGTTTTCATAAAAGAAAGCATTAATTACTGTACTGTATGGCTTAAATACAAAACCATCTCGTTCTCCTTTGGTTTTACTTCCATTAAAATTAGCTGATGGCCAGTCTACAATATCTGTTAATGGTTTTTTATATCCATCTGCAAAACCTAGTTTACGCATAAATTCTTTATCTACTTTTGTTGATGTTATTAATCCATCTTCATTAGATAATTCAAACAAAGTTTTATGTTTTAGTTCTTCATAATAACGTTCTATAAGCTCTGTATTTCCTGTATACATATAATCTGCATAAATAAGCAATGCAACATGTTGTTGCCATTCTGTTGGCCATGTTGGATTTTTCATAAAATACTCTATAGTACGTCTTGCCATTGCATACTCTCTATCTGTAGTATAATGGCTTAATTGATTTAAATAAGCATCTGCCTCATAAGGTATTCTTTCTCTATCTCCGTCTACATACAAACCATTAAAAGTAGTTGCTTTTATAGAGTATTTAGATAAATCCCAAACTTGGTTTAAGATATCATTATCACTTTTAAAACTACTTGCTTTTTCATCCCAATAAGTATGGTAAGCCAATTGTGTAAAGTTATCTGCAAAAATTGGTGCTTGTACTCCTTCTACTTCTGCATATCTAAACGGCACTAAAGGAGGAAATCCTTTTGGTAACGCAATTGCTTTATTTGCTCTTGTATTTCTTTCGTCTGTATGTACTTTTATTTGATAGTTTGTTTGACCTGGTTTTACATCAATTTTTATTTCTTGATAACGAATTGTACTTTTCTTTGGTGGAGTTCTATTAACATTTCCGTTATCATCAACCATTTCACCAACTCTAAAGGTTAATGTGTGTGGGGTTGTTGCATTGTATGTAAAATTGATGGTTGCAAAAGCTGCTTTACCAAAATCCATAAAATAGAAATTATTTCTTTTTTCAAATTTTACAGGTTTAATTTCATCTACCTGAAATTTATTTTCTGTAGAAATAATATAACTATCACTTTTACCTGTAGTAAATTTTTGAGCCTCAGAATAATCTACCAATCTATTATCTTCATCCCAAATTCTTACTTTCCAAAAATATGTTTTTCCAACCTCTAAAGGGTTTCCTTTAAATTCTACATTTGAAGACGCATCAGACCTTACTTGACCACTATCCCAAACATCTCCGTTGTTATTATTAATACTTTCTAGATTAGAAGCTACTAATATTTGGTATGCAGATTGAAATTTAGATGCTAACGGAACCGTCCATCCAAATTCTGGTTTGGTATCAAAAATTTGAACATCTGTACCTGGTTTTCTTATTAACTCTACAGTTAAATCTGTTGGCGCTGCTCTATATTTATCGCTATTTCTTTTAATAAGCTCATCTGTTTTTGCTCTTAATTCGGCTAAAACTTTAGCGTATTTTCTTTTACCAACAAGGTTTTTTATTTCTTTTGGATCTTTTTTAAGATTGTATAACTCTTCTAAAGATTTATCATTTACATATCTAAAGTATTTCCATTCTTCTGTACGCACTCCTTCACTTGGTGGTATTTCGCTAAAATCCCAAATATGTTCTATTAAAATAGTATCTCTAGCAATGGTATTTACATCTTTTAAAACTAAAGGTTTTAAACTTTTTCCTTGCCAAGTTTCAGGTATTTTTACACCTGCAAAATCTGCAATTGTAGAAGTAACATCTATATTTAAAACCATTTCATTGATGTCTTGATGTTTGTTTACTCTAGGATCAAAAATCATTAATGGAACTCTTATTGAGTTGTCATACATTAACCATTTTCCTGCCATTTGACGCTCTCCTAAAAAGTAACCGTTATCTCCCATAACAATAATAACAGTATTTTTATCTAATCCTTTTTCTTTTAGTTTTTTACGGATTTTAGCAATTTCTAAATCTACACCCGCTATCATTCTATAATATCCTTTTAAACTATGCTGATATTTTTCTGGCGTGTCATATCTCCAAGTCCAACGTAATCTGTTAAAACCTTTTCTAACAATTTCTGGTTGTGCATTAAAATACTTATCCTCAGAAAGATCTGCTTTAGGTATGGTAACATCTGTTAATAGATTGTCTGTAGCATCTTGCCAAAAGTATTGGTCTGGAGCACTATCATGTGCATGTGGCGCACTAAAACTTAAAGATAAACAGAAAGGTTTTTCTTTAGAAGAATCATCTATAAAATCTAAAGCTTGCTGCCCTGTATATCTTGTTAAGTGAACAGTATCCTTACCAATTGTTTTATAAAAGTAACTTCTTTTGTCTTTAAATTTATGGTTTCTATCATAAGATTCATAAACATCAAATTGTTTGTCTAATTCTTCATATCTAACTCCATATTTACCAAAAAAACCAGTATGATATCCTGCATTTTTTAAGATCGTTGGATACGAATTATCCATATACTCACTTCTAATATTTCCTGTTTGAAAATTAAAATTATGAGTTCTTTCATGCAAACCTGTTAAAAGACTTGCTCTACTTGCCGCACAAATAGGTGTGGTTACAATGGCATTCTTAAAATAAGTACCCGATTTTGCTAGTTTGTCCATTTCTGGAGTTTTTACATAGCTATTACCTACGTACCCAATAGCATCAAAACGCTGATCATCCGTTAAAATAAATATGATATTTGGTTTTTCTGGATTATCTTTATTTTGTTGAGAATAAATTGGTTTAAACATAGTTAAAGCCAATACTAGTACTAATAAAAACCTTTGTTTTTGCATCATAAAATGTTACTTTATTAATATTATATTTCTATTTTAATCTAATAATAACAGTGAATTTAATTACACTTCTTAAAGATTTAAAAGTAAATTAGTTGTGGTAAAATCGTATCCTGTTCTATCCTGAAAAACAATACTTTTACTAAGCTCATAATTATTATTAAAGCACGCATATCTCTAATTATAAAGCCATTGTTTCTTTACAAATTAATAATTGTTATTGTTTTCTTTTTCATAAATAATATCTAAAAAAGGCTAATGCTACTAACTTTAACTAATATACCTCAGATAAAAGTACAATTGCTGGGTAAATAAAGGCCATTATAAAACAAATTCTTAATAGTAACAACACATATATTACTAATTAAAAACGCTATAATAATTTACTTATTCTTAATTACATTTGTTAACAAAAAAAAGGTAGTAAATTAATTTACTACCTTTTTAATAATTAGTTTTTATAAAAAATTGGTTTCTATTAATTAAAAACCAGATCCTGGCGCTTCTATACTTTGCGCTTGTGCTTTTTGTGGGTTTAATATCATATAAGTTCCTAATGCCGTTAAAGCAGCATATTTACCGTAATTACCAATCTTTTTTATAGCTTCTTTTCGAGAAATATTTTCTGTATGTGTTTCTAGTTGTTTCATCTTTTATATTTTTTAAATTCTCGTTAATTATTCTAAAATTATTTTCTTATTCAATTTACCAGCTTCAGTTTCTAACTGAACAATATAAACACCTGTAGCTAATTTTGGTAATGCAATATTATTTATAGCAGACGCTTTAAAAGAAGAATTCATTACTGTTTTACCTATTAAATTAACTAATGATACTGATACTTTTCCTTGTTGTAAACCAACTATTCTTAAATTAGAATTATCTGTCTTAAAAATACTTACTCCCTCTAATAATTCTGATTTTAAACTTAAAACAGAAAAAGCACTAGTGTGTATAAAAAAACGTCCTTCGGTTGTAGCACTAGTTACTCTTGTTGTATACGATGCATTTGCTTCATCTAATCTTGTAAGAATATTATTTGTTTTATCTTCTAAATACACATTATAACCAGCTGGTACGTTTAAAGATTTTGCCGAAAAAATGATTTCTGAATTTGCAGGAGCTTTAACTCCTACAGGAACTACCATAGTTTCTAAACCTTTGGTTGGTAATGATTGTATTGCTAAGTTTTTAGTTGTACTCTCTAATAATTGAGTGTATACTTGAAAATCTTCTGAATAGCCTCCAAATACAGAGCTATCATAACCATTATCAAAGGAAGTGGTTGTATTATCTATATATCTAATAGCTGTTTTACGACTTAATTTATCTGTAGAAATAGTTAAATCAATTTCAAATCTATTATTTGTATTTTTTAAGAAAACATCTCCATTTGTAGCATGTGTTTCTAAATCTTTATCAAAAGTAAAAGCACCTCCGCCAGTTTTAGCTTTTACAAAAAACCCTTGAGCTGGACTTATGTGATATGCTGCTGCATCTGATTTATTAACTGTTACCCATGTTGCATTATCTCCATCCCATAGCCATATAGTAGCTTCATCTAAAATTGAATTATTATCTAATAATACATTGTGAGTTGCATTAGCTGCATCATTTGCATATATATAAGACAAATATGGATTACCTACTAAATTATATCCATTACCTGCATCTGAAATAGTAACAGATGTAGTTGCACCATGATGATATTTACCATTCATAGTATAAGAAGCGTTACTAGGTGAATTATCTAATAATATAGAATAACCTGCTGCATCTGTTAAATTACCAGATGTTTTACTTGCTTCTAAAGTATAAACATATTTAGAACCAGAAGCATTTGCATCATCATAACTTGCAAAAGAAGTTTTAGATCCATCTCCTGTAAAACCATTAGCTACACTATTTGCAACTGTGTTTGTTGAACCTGTAAGAAATTTAGATTTTTTAGCATTTAAGAAAGGACTAGAAATTAAAAACCACTTATTGTTAGATAATACTTTTCTTAAATAAATTCTTCTATCTGTTATTGTTCCTTTAATTATAAGAGTTGGAGGAGCACCTGTACCATGAAAAAGTCTAAGACTATTGTCAAATCTTCCTAAAGACACATCTCCTTCTACAGTTAAAGTAGAACCATCTCTTAAATCTACCCCTCCACTAGAACCAGTTGTTAGGTTGTTACATACCGCATCGTTACCTGTAGAAACACCTACAATATGATTCGTACTTACAAAAACATCATCAATACTAGAAGGCACGGTGTTTGCGCCTCCATTAGCATTTGGGTCTGTAATTGCCCAAGTTGCAGGTGTACTCCAATCTCCAGAACCTGTACTAGTAAAAACTCGTTGAGCAGAAATACTTAAAGAAGCTAAAAAGCAAGATGTAAGTAATAATTTTTTCATAATGTTTGTTTTAATTTTAATTGTTAATTGGCTCCAAATTAATGGCTTAAAATATACTAACCATCCTGCTCTATACTGATTTTTGATAAAATAACATATAATTAAGTTAATTTTGATGTGTTTTACAGTTTTAACGTAAAAAATATGGCCCATCTTAATGATGAGCCATATAATTTTACCTTATAAAAAAAGAATCTTAATTACTTACCTATATATCAGTCTTTTATTTTCACCTGTTTCAATTTTTAATAAATACATTCCTTTAGAAAAAGAACTTATATCAACCTGTTTTCCGTTACCTTCTATTATTAAACTACCTAAAATTGAATAAACTTTCCATTGATGCGATTTATTTAAATTAAACTTACCGTCATTACTAGGTACAGGAAACACTTTTAACTTTTCTTCTAAAATATTTACATCAGTTGTACTTAATGTTCCTACTTTTTCTAGGGTTACAAAATCATAACTTGGTCCTGCTCCTCCAGATGGAATATAAAGTTCTAACACCTGTTTTCCTGCTTGCAAGTCAAATTTAGGCGATGTATAATCTCCAAAAACACCTATTCCTATTTTTACAATTCCAGAAGTTGTAGACCCTGCTGGTAAAGAAAATAATTCTTTTGATGTTGATAAATCCTGAGTCAATATTTTTGCCGAAAAAGGTTTAGAGCTAGAAGAAAACCTTTTATAATTTATCAACATTTGATAACTACCTGCTTCAGCCACATCTATGGTATACCTTGTAAACTCACCACCAGATAAACTTCCTAAAACAAACCCAGATCCAGCTGCAGAAATATCTACATCCTCTCCTACTTCTGTTCTATACGCTCCGCCTGTGTTACCAATTATTGAATCATGAAAAGCAAAGCCTTCTCCACCAATATCATAATCTTCCATTTGTATAACTCCAGGAACTTTATGAGCTGAACCACCGTAAGGTTGTAAAACGAAATCTCTAATATCTAGAGTTATTGAGGTCTCTGAGGTCTGATTTCTATTATCTGTAAGTACTAATTTTAAAACATAAGTACCTGTATATTTTCTAATAAGGTATCTGTTTGCTCATTAAAACCCCATCTAAATGCAGCCGTAGAGATAGAACGGACCAATACGTTATCTAAAAATAGGCTTATATTATTTATTTTAGAGGATTCTAATGTAGTTAATGCTTCAACTTCTATTACCTATTCTTATTTCATCGAAATTAAAAACAAAGAAGAAGATAATATAATTAATAAATATAAGAAAAAAGAAAATTACACAATCCTGTCCTATACTGCAATCCATTGATAAACAATAAGTAAGAAAACTTTACAGACAAGCTAAAATTTATTTTTTAAGATAGGCTATTTTTAAGCTTAAGTATTAGGTGATAGCATTATAAAAAACAAGCCCCTTTGTCTTGGGGGAGACAAAGGGAACTTGTAAATTAATTCAATAAAGTTAAACAACCTTATGTTTCAAAACTACTTTATGAAAGAAAGATGTCTGTCCTGTATTCACCTGTTTTATATTGTTAAAATCTGACTTTTAATTTTCATAAAACCTTCTGTTAATTTTTAAAATATAACATATTTACAACCAATTACTTATATGACTTTTTTCTACATTATAAAGAAAGTTATTTTTAGTTAAATTTTTCACAAAAAAAACACGTCCCTTTTAATTAAAAGAAACGTGTTTAATAAATACTAATTCAAAATTAATGTTGTTTAAAAAACTACACTGTAAATTTAGTTTAATAAAGAGTGTTACTTATCCTGCTCTATCCTGTATAATAAAATTAAGAATGTAAGTAACTAGGTTTAAACTTTCTGTATTTACAGCAATAAGCTTCTAATTTTATGCATAATTAAAATATTTATAAAAATAAAAACATTCAATATAAAAAGACAATTTTGCCAATTTTATATTGAATGTTAAAAAATTAAATATTTTTTAAAGACTCTTTTACTCTAAGAATTTAAAAGAATCTAGTTCTAAATAAAAATTATGATCTCCTATAAACTTAAAATAAAGATCTCTTTTTCCTTTTATTTTTTTTATTGTAGAAACTATTTTTTGCGTTTCCTTTTTTTTATTTGATGAGCTTATAAAAACACTCCCTAAAAGTTTCCCTTTAACACCACCATCTCTAATTTCTAATTTCCCTTTTTCTTGAATATTCTTAACAGTAAATTCTATTTTAGATTGTTTATTAAGGTTGATGTTTGCAAACCTTACCCAGCTTTTATTTTGAATGTTGGTTAATAAAAACCCTTTTCCTAGAGTTCCTTTTTTTTCAATTTCTGATGATTTTTCATAAAACCACTCTGCCTCAATAACATTCCAAGAAGCATCGTATTGGCCAACTCCATTTTTAAAATGTGCATCTAAAAATTGTGTGTCTGTAACTATTTTTCCATCATCAGAAATATGACAATACGTTATAATAGTTTCTCTAAACTTAAAACCTTTCTTTAAATAATAACACCAAACATGGTAAAACTGACCTTTCCACCAAAAGAAACTTCCATGAGCAAATTCATCTAAATGATGTCCTTTTCCCAAAGCCCCAACAGATTGGTAGGGTCCATAAATATTTTTTGAAACCGCATAATCTCTACCCCAACTTAAATAATAGGTGTTATTATACTTAAACACATAATTTTTATCCATCCATTTCGGAGCATTTTTCCATAAATCTCCATGTATTGTAATTGGTTTTGGTGTTTCTGCGGTAGATATCATATCATCATTTAACGCTGCTATATAATAAGCCTCAGATTTATCCCCATAAATAATATATGGAGTTTTATTTTTATCATCATCTATAAAAATAGTAGGATCGTGCATAGGAGCAACCAAAGGTTTATTTAAAGCATCTTTAAAAGGCCCTTTTGGAGAGTCTGATACCATAACACCAATTCCTCGTTTTTTATCTGAAAAGTAAAAATAATATTTACCTTTTCTAGTAGATGCGTCACTTGCCCAACAATCAAAACTATTATCATCCATATAATTTTCTTTAGGAGATATTGTCTCTTCTAAAGTAAAATCTAATAAATTGGTAGATGAAAATACACGCCAATCTTTCATATTCCATAACTTATCTTCCGGACTAGAATCGTGTCCGGAATATAAATAAATAGTGTCATTAAAAACTCTAATATGAGGATCTGAAACACCTTCTTCTTTCGTTATAGGATTTTGTGAAAAACTTATTTGAGTTAACAAAAAAAGCACATAAAGTAAACTATATTTTTCTCTGTTAATCATAAAATATTATTGTTTATAGATACCTGGAACAATTTTTAAATTTAATTGTTCGTTATCTTTTGGCCATTTTAAAATGGTTAATTGTTGATATTTTTCATTCCAAATAAAGTTAGAAATATTGGTTTTGTTTAGTCCCTTTACCAATTCTAACCCTACGTTTTTAAGCGGATTATAAACCAATACTACATCTGGTCCGCACATTATAGAAAACCCATCAGGATAGTGTCTATTTGCACCTATAAAAATTTGTGATGCTCCTTTGCTATTGTCTGTTTTAACATTAACATTTAAAGTTCTTGTTGCAAAATTAAAAAGAAATGAATTAATAGTTCCTGCAATTGTTTGTGGGTAAGGTCTTGCAATAATGTCTGTAATATATTTTCTTTCTGATGTACCAACAGCATTTTTATCTGAAAATATAGCCCAAGTTGATGGTCCACCGGGCATAAAATTTTGCATACTAGGATTTCCAGAAAACCATGCTTTTATACTACCTACCCCCATTTGATCAAAAACTTCAGCAGTTTTTATATAAAGCTCTCTATATTTATACTGCCCTAAGTTACCAACTAAAGTAGTATCTGTTTTAGCAAATGTTGGAAAACCCCATTCGCCAATTAAAATAGGTGCTTTTAACATTATTGCTTCTTTATCAAAACGACTCATTACGGGTTGTACCAAATCTTGTTTATTTTGATAAATGTGCGGAGAAAAAACAATGTTTTTTCTATTTACAGATGCCGTTATTTCGGCATATTGATTGTTATCGACTCCTTCTCCTTTATTCATAAAAATAGACTGAATTAAAATCTTTTTATTAGAATTAATTTTTTGACTTTCGTCTATTATTTTTTGATAAACAGGTATTAAATAATCATTAGTTAAATCTTTATAAGAAATATTCATTGTTAATTTTCTTGGTTCATTAACCACGTCATAACCTACAACATAATCTTCATTTTTAAAATGATGCCAAACTTTTTTCCAAGCATTCATATAAATTTCATGTTCATTATTTTTGTTTGCCCAAAAAGCTTCCCAAGAGAACTTTTTAACACCATAAACCGTCATTTTAAAAACTGTTTTAATGCCTACTTTTTTTCCGAATTCTACCAAACGTTCTAATTGATCTAAATAACTTTGTTCGAATTTAGCACCCGGAAAATTACTTAATTTACCTAATTCTAAGCGCACAACTTGGTAGTTTGCTCCCATTCTAACCATTCTAACAAAATCTTCATTTTTAAAATCGCCAGCGTTTGTAACAATAACAAAACCTCTAGGAATAACGTGTCTTCCACTTTCATCTCGCAGTCCGTGTTTTATTTGTGCATTAGAAGTAGTAAGTAAAAGTAAAAAAAGTAATAGTGATAAAATATTTTTCATATTCTGATAATTATATATAGTATGTTAAAGTTTTAATAGTTTAAAAGATTTGGTATCTGTTTTAAAAAAATACAAACCTTTATTAAATTTTGTAAGATCAATTTGTGATCCTTTTCCTTCTTTTATTTTGTTAATTCCGCCAATCATTCTAATAAGATTAACATCGATATCGTGTCTTACTCCTGCTCCTTTTGTTGGTCTAATACAATTTACTAGTGTCCAAACATTAAACAGTTTTTTTTTTTAGAATTTGTAAAATCTGTAAACAAGGTTACTTATGCGTTTACAGTAAAAAATGCAAACAAATAATACATAAAAGTTATACTTTTTTTCATAAAACAAGAAAAAATAATTGGGTAATAAATTTACGTCCAAGTTTCACTAAACCCGTCCTGCTCTATCCTGATACGTAAAAAAACACCATCAATTAAGATGGTGTTTTTATTTGCTTTTAAAATTTAAAATATCTTTTTCTTTTCCTTAAAAAAAGAAGCAAATATTAAAACATAAAATCCAACTAAAGGATTATTTAAAAAAGTTTTTTAGGTGTTGTATAACTTCCTGTTCTATTTATTTCATCATAGATACGCATTTTCCAATAATAGGTTTTTGTTTTATCAAGTTTTAAACCTTCATATTTAATATTAGAATTGGCAGCACTTTCTACTTTTTCACTATTCCAAACATCGCCTATATTATTATTAATACTTTCAATTGATGAAGAAACTAATATTTGATATGCTGTTTGCTTTTGTGTTTTATTAGATGTTGCCCAATTAAACTCTAAATTATTTTTTAAGTTTACTGATAAATTAACTGGATTAAATTGATAAGGATCTTTATATTTTTTTGTTAACTCTTCTAATTTATTTTGTAGTTTAGTTACAACTTTTTGATATTTTGTATCATTAATAAGGTTATTAATTTCTCTTGGATCGTCTTTTAAATTATATAATTCTTGAATAGATTTATCGTTTACATATCTAAAATATTTCCAATCACTTGTTCTTACCCCTTCACTTGGTGCTATGTTTTTAAAATCCCATAAATGCTCTATTAAAATAGTGTCTCTTTTTAAATCTGCATTATTAGAATCTACAAAAGGTTTTAAACTTTTTCCGTGCCACGTTTTTGGAGCATCAACGCCTGCAAAGTCTAAAATAGTAGACGGAATATCTATATTTAATGCCATAGCATCAACATCCTTATGTTCTTTATTTCTAGGATCAAAAATAATTAAAGGTACTTTTATAGAGTTTTCATACATTAACCATTTACCAGAAATTTGTCTTTCTCCTAAGAAAAAACCATTATCTCCCATAAGAACAATAATTGTATTATCTGCAACTCCCTTTTTTTCTAATTCTTTTCTAATTTTACCAATTTCATTATCAATACCAGCAATCATTCTGTAATATCCTTTTACACTATGTTGGTATTTTTCTGGAGTATCATCTCTCCAATACCAGCGTAAACGATTAAAACCACTTTTAACTATTTCTGGTAATCGGTTATAATAAATATCTTCAGAAATATTAGCTGTAGGGACAGTGGTGTTTTCTAAAACATGATTATTTTCTTCTTGCCAAAAATACTGCTCTACGGTATTATCACTTGCATGAGGTGCACTAAAACTAAGTTGTAAACAAAAAGGTTTGTCTGTTGGTGCATTTTTAATAAACTCCATTCCTTTTTCTCCCGTATATCGAGTTAAGTGAACAGTATCTTTACCTAATTTTTTATAATAATAACTCGTAATATCTTTACGATCATAACGTAAATCGTAATTTTCATAAGTATTATAAAGAGAATCTAAGTTTTTATATTTTACACCAAACTTACCATATAAACCTGTATAATATCCTGCTTTTTTTAAAACCCTAGGATAGGCATTTTGCATATACTCTTCTTTCATATTACCTGTTGTAAAACTGTAATTATGAGTACGCTCTTGCAAGCCACTAAAAATACTAGCTCTACTTGCAGCACAAATAGGCGTGGTAGCAATGGTATTTTTAAAAAACACACCACTTTTTGCAAGTTTATCCATTTCTGGTGTGTATGCTAATTTATTACCAGCGTACCCTAAAGCATCCCAACGCTGATCATCCGTAAGAATAAAAACAATGTTTGGTTTTACTTCATTATTAGCTTTTTCTTTTTTTTGTTTACAACTAAAAAAGACAGATAAAGCTAATAATATAATTGTTGTTTTTTGTATTCTAAAGACTAGAAAATTTGAAGTATTTTTCATTTTAAAATATGTATAAAGAAATTAATTAAACAAAAAAAATCTAAAATATGTTTCTAGAGAAGTTTTTTTTGTTGATATATTTTTATTATTCGAAAGCAGCTATTCTAGCATACCGTGTTAAAATATGAGCAACTGAATTACCATTAGAAAAGATATAATTATATAACTTGCAAGATGTTACTTTGGCAAAACTAGGTAAATCTTCAAAGTAATTTAAGCCAATTACATAAATCCAATCTCTTCTTAAAGTCATAAAATTATTTATATGATCATTAGATAACGTCTTAACCCCATGATTAACATCTAAAGTTTGTAGAAGACCAGAACCTAGATCTTTATATTTCGGAACAATATAATACAATAAAATATTTTTTACTTTTACTGCATCTGTATCAGCAATTTGGGTAGAATTACTACCAAATTCCTTATTCAAAATACTTTTGCTAATAACATTGCATCCATTATCTTTTACTAAAAATAAGTACTTTTGCTCGTTATATTACTAAACTCTTTTTCTAAACCTGCATGTTTTATAGTTTCAATAAGATAGTTACATTCATTACCAGGGTTTGTCTGTATCCACTCCCAAGGAGTTGATGCTCCAAAAGTAAATAACTCACTAGTTCCTGGGGCAAAAGCAAATTCTTTTTGTACTTTTAAATCACACCCTATAAATAGTATAGAAACGAAAAGAAGTAGAAAAGTATACTTGCTTAATTTCATTATTTTTTTTATCTTTTTTATAATTTTATAGAGGTCAGTAGTTAGTTACATCTAATTTTTCGATGCTTACTTTATCGTTTTCAACCATTTTACATATTAAGTTATTAAATATTGTTACTTTACTGATACATGCTTATCCTTTTTAAAATAATTCTTAAATTCAGTCCTATTTTTTTATAGGAAATAAATTTTTATCTACCAAAACATGCCTTTTAAAATTTAAAGAATATTCAATAATTTATACTTAGAGAGATATATACGTTAAAAAGAGCCGTTTACAATTTCTAATAAATTAGAAAAAGCAAACGGTTTTACTAAAATAATATTTACTAATTCCCCTTTTTATAATCTTCTAAAAACTTTGCCAAACCACTATCTGTTAATGGGTGCTTTAATAAACCTGTAATTGATGACAATGGTCCTGTCATTACATCAGAACCTAATTTTGCACAATTAATAACATGCATAGTATTACGTACAGATGCTGCTAAAATTTGAGTTTTAAATCCGTAGTTATCATAAATTTGTCTAATTTCTTTAATCAAATGTAATCCATCCGTAGAAATATCATCTAATCTTCCTAAAAACGGAGAAACATAAGTGGCACCTGCTTTTGCGGCTAATAATGCTTGTCCTGCAGAAAAAACTAAAGTTACATTGGTTTTAATCCCTTTATCAGAAAAATATTTACATGCTTTTACTCCGTCTGCAATCATTGGTAATTTTACCACAATTTGTGGATGTAAGGCTGCCAACTCTGTTCCTTGTTCAATCATTCCATCATAATCTGTAGCAATAACTTCTGCAGAAACATCTCCTGCTACAATATCACAGATTTTTTTATAATGATTTAAAATATTTTCTGCTCCCGTAATCCCCTCTTTTGCCATCAAAGATGGATTGGTGGTTACTCCATCTAAAACTCCTAAAGCTTCTGCTTCTGCAATATCATTTAAATTTGCTGTATCTATAAAAAATTTCATACTTTTAATTTTATACTGTTTTTAAATATTCTAATACTTGTTGGCTTACTTTTTCTCCTGTAAATCCAAATTTATCATCTAAGATATTTGCCGGTGCAGAATACCCAAAATGATCCAATCCAAATACTTTACCTGCATCACCAACCAAACCTTCTAAGTTTACTGGTAAACCTGCAGTTAAGCCGAATAATGGTTTATTTTTAGGTATAACACTTTGTTGATATTCCTTAGATTGTAACCTAAACACTCCTTCAGAAATTACAGAAGCAATATTTACTTTCAATCCGTTTTCTGATTCTAAAATTGCTGCTGCAGCTACTAGTGTTGCTACTTCAGATCCGTTTGCAACTAATACTACATCAGGATTTTCTACTTCTTTTACCAAATAACCACCTTTTTCTGCTGCTAATGCTTCTTGATATCTTGATGATGCTCCTTTGGTTGGTAAATCTTTAATGCCTTGTCTTGATAAAATTAAACCTGTTGGTGTATTTTTATTTTCTAAAGCCATTTTCCAAGCAACACTTGTTTCTGCAGAATCTGCAGGACGTAAAGCCATGAAACTCGGATTTCCACTGTGGTTTTTTAATTTTTCTAACAAACGAATTTGTGCTTCCTGTTCTACGGGTTGATGTGTTGGCCCATCTTCTCCAACTCTAAAAGCATCATGCGTCCACACATATTTTACACCCAATTCTTGAATTCCGCTTAAACGAATAGCTGGTTTCATATAATCTGAAAACACAAAGAAAGTTGCCACAACAGGAATAATTCCTCCATGTAACGCAATTCCATTTGCGATACAAGACATCGTTAATTCTGCAACTCCAGCTTGTAAAAATGATCCACTAAAATCTCCTTTTTTAAGTGCGTGCGTTTTCTTTAAGAATCCGTCTGTTTTATCAGAATTTGATAAATCTGCAGAAGAAACAATCATGTTTTCTACATTTTCAGCCAAATACCCTAACACTCCAGAAGAAGCTGCTCTTGATGCTAAACCTGCTTTGTGGGTTATTCCTTCGAAATCTAATGCTGGTAATTCTCCTGATAAAAAGAAATCTAATTTTGTTGCTAATTCAGAATTAGCTTCTCTCCAAATAGAAATGTCAACTTTTTTATCTCTTGCTTCTACTATTTTTCTTTGTAATATATTTTGATAAAATTCACTTACATCACCATAAATATCAAATGGACTTTCTGGGTTTGCACCTAAATTTAATAAAGTTTTTGTATAATCTGCTCCTGAGGCTCCAATAGGTTGTCCGTGTAATTCGCATTCACCTTCAAAAGTTTTCCCTTCGGATGTTACACAACCTTTCCCCATAATTGTTTTACCAATAATTAAGGTTGGTTTTTCTGTTTCGGCATTCGCATCTTTTAATGCTTTCCTTATTTCATCATGGTTATGCCCATCAATAGTAACTACTTTCCAGCCCCAAGCTTTGTACTTCATGGCTGTATCTTCTGAAGTAACTTCATCTGTTGATGTCGATAATTGGATATCATTAGAATCGTAGAACATAATAAAATTGTTCAACCCTAAATGACCTGCAATTCTTCCTGCTCCTTGAGATATTTCTTCTTGCACTCCCATCAGAAATAAAACCATAATTTTATGATCCATCCAATTACCAAAACGAGCTTGTAAAAATTTTGCAGCAATTGCTGCACCAACTCCCATAGTATGCCCTGCCCTAAAGGTCCTGATGTATTTTCGATACCTCTTGCAACATCTACTTCTGGATGCCCTGGAGTAATTGAACCCCATTGTCTAAAATTAGCAACATCTTCTTTTTTGTAATTGCCTAAAAGATAGTATTGCGCATACATTAAGGTTGATAAATGCCCTGCATCCATAAAAAAACGATCTCTAAATGACCATGTCATATCTGAAGGATCGAAATTAAAAAATTCTGAATATAAGATGTGCATAAAATCTGCACCTCCCATAGGTCCTCCAGGATGCCCAGAGTTTGCTTTTTCTACCATTGCAACTGCTAAAGCTCTAATATTATCAGCCGCTTGTTGGTCTATTTTTGTATTCATTATTAGTTATTTATAAATAAACCCAATTGAATATGATGCAATCAATTGGGTTTAATAATTATTCTAAATTGATTTTTTTATTACTTTTTTTTCCAAAGACTTTCCATTTCTTCTAAAGTTTTACCCTTTGTTTCTGGAACATATTTCATAATAAATAACATTGCCAGAACACTCATAATTCCATATACCCAATACGCAAAACCATGATTAAATAGTCCTGTTAGGTATGAATTATCATTCATCATCGGGAATGTTAAAGACACTAAATAGTTAGAAATCCATTGAGCTGCAACTGCAATTGCCAAAGCTTTTCCTCTAATTTTATTTGGAAAAATCTCTGCTAATAAAACCCAAGTTACAGGTCCCCAACTCATTGCAAAACTTGCAACATACAACATCATACAAAACAATGCCAAATAACCTGTTGCTCCTACATAAAACACAAAACCTAAGCTTACCATGGCTACTGCCATACCTGCTGCTCCAATAATCATTAATGGTTTTCTACCATATTTATCTACTGTTTTTACAGCAACAATGGTAAATAAGAAGTTAACAATACCTACAATAATGGTCATTAACAAGGCACTATCTGTACCAGACGAGATGGTTTTGAAAATTTCTGGAGCGTAATATAACACTACATTAATCCCTACAAATTGTTGAAAAATAGAAAGTAAAACTCCAATAATAATGACTAACCAACCAAAAGACAACAAATTTCCGGATGTTTTTTCATCCATAGAGTCTTGTATTTCTGCCAAAATACTAACACCTTCTTTTTCTCCATTTACTTTTATTAACACATCTAAGGCTTCTTCAGATTTATTTCTCAACACCAAAGAACGTGGTGTATCTGGTACAAAGAATAAAAGTCCTAAAAACAAACCTGCAGGTATTACCTCTGAAGCAAACATCCATCTCCAACCAATTTCATTTAACCAAGCGTCTGAACCACCACCTCTAGAAATAAAGTAGTTTACAAAATAAACCACCATAAAACCACCAACAATAGCTAATTGATTAAAAGAAACCAACTTACCTCTACTATCTGCTGGTGCTATTTCTGCAATATATAATGGTGATAACATAGAAGCTAAACCAACTCCAATACCTCCAATAATTCTGTATACAATAAAAATTGATGAAAAAGTATGATCTAATTCGCCAATTGGTGCTAAGAACATTTCTGGCATTGATGAGCCTAAAGCTGAAATTAAAAATAAAACTGCGGCAAGAATTAATCCTTTTTTTCTACCTAATTTTTTACTTACTACTCCACTAAAGATTCCTCCAATGATACATCCAATCAAAGCACTGGATACTAAAAAGCCTTTAAAAGCACTTGCTGCTGTTTCTGACAATCCTTTAGGGATGACAAAAAAACTATCTAAAGAACCTACGGTTCCTGAAATTACACCTGTGTCATACCCAAATAATAAACCTCCTAAAGTTGCTACTAAAGTAAGTTTTAAAAGATATCCTGAATTTGTTGATTTTGCCATAAATATGTATTTAGTTAATTGCTATTGAAATGTTATAAAAAAGACCTTTTAGAATATTACTTCTAAAAGGCCTTATATTATTAAATATATTGATTGATAATATTCTCAAACAATTCTTGTTTACCACTTTGCAAACTTAATTCTCCATTTTCTTGAGCTATTTTATACAAGTCTGAAAGTTGTAATTTCCCTGCTTCAAAATCTTTTCCTTTTCCTGCATCAAAAGAACTATATCTTTGTGTTCTTAAAGAGTTATAAGCAGAAGAAGTCATAATTTTGTCTGCAGTTAATAATGCTCTTGCAAAGGTATCTGCTCCACCAATATGTGCATGAAAAACATCTTCCATATCTGTAGAGTTTCTTCTAATTTTTGCATCAAAATTAACTCCACCACCTTGTAAACCTCCTGCTTCTAAGAAAACTAACATTGCCTCTGTAGTTTCTTGTATGTTGTTTGGAAATTGATCTGTATCCCAACCGTTTTGGTAATCGCCTCTGTTTGCATCTATACTTCCTAACATGCCTGCTTTGGCTGCAACTGCTAATTCGTGTTGCATAGTATGTTGTGCTAAGGTTGCGTGGTTTACCTCAATGTTCATTTTAAAATCTTTGTCTAAACCGTATTCTTTTAAGAACCCAATAGCTGTAGCAGAATCAAAATCGTATTGATGTTTCATTGGCTCCATTGGTTTTGGTTCTATAAAGAAAGTTCCTTTAAAACCTTGTGCTCTTGCATAATCTCTTGCCATGGTTAAGAATTGTCCCATGTGGTCTAATTCGCGTCCCATGTCTGTGTTTAATAAAGACATGTAACCTTCTCTACCTCCCCAAAAAACATAATTCTCTCCACCTAATTTAATGGTTGCATCTAAAGCCAATTTAACTTGACCTCCTGCTCTGGCAACTACATTAAAATCTGGGTTTGTAGAAGCTCCGTTCATGTAACGTGGGTTAGAAAAACAGTTGGCTGTTCCCCATAATAATTTTACACCAGTCTCTGCTTGTTTTCCTTTGATGTAATCTGTAATGGTGTTTAATCTTGCTTCTGATTCTGCAAAGGTTGCGCCTTCTTGTACTAAATCGTAATCATGAAAACAGAAATAGTCAAATCCCATTTTGTTGATAAATTCAAAAGCAGCATCTGCTTTGTCTTTTGCGGCTTGAATAGGGTCTGATGATTGATCCCAAGCAAAATTTTGTGTTCCTGGTCCAAAAGGATCTCCTCCTTGTCCGCAGAATGTATGCCAATATGCAATAGCAAATTTAAAATGCTCACGCATTGTTTTTCCTGCTACTACCTGATCTGGATTGTAGTATTTAAAAGCCATTGGATTGTCTGACTCTTTACCTTCGAATTGAATTTTTTCGATTCCTTTAAAATATTCTTTATTTGCCATTTTTAAATATTATTTAATTGTTTATTCGTGTAATTGTAATTTGTTTTGCGTTAGGGATTGAAGCATCTGTTTGAGCTCTTTTTTACTTTTTTAAGTAAAAAAAGCGAGTGCGTAAAGCCCGACCTTTTTAGGGAACGCCCAAAACATTCTTTTTTTTATTTATTTTTTAAAACCAGTTCTAATTCCTTTTTCCAATTGTTATAAGCTTCTAAATACGGTTTTTGGTCTTTAAAAGGCATAAAAGTCATTACATGGTCATTGTCCATAATAGCTTTTCCGAAAGCTTCAAAATCTCCTTTGTGTAAATTTGCCGCTCGTGCTGCACCAATGGCACCTGTGGTATTGTAAATTTCTATTTCTTGTTGAATTAGCGTTGCTACAGTGTTTGCAAATATTTCTGAACGAAACAAATTATCGTTTCCTGCTCTAATAACACTTGGCTTTATGCCGTCTGATTTTAAAATCTCCATTCCGTAAACAAATGAGAATGCAATGCCTTCTAAGGCGGCTCTACACATGTGGCCTTTGTGGTGATTATTAAGGTTCATGTTTACAATACGAGTTCCAATTTCTTTGTTATTTAGCATGCGTTCTGCTCCGTTACCAAAAGGAATTAAGCATACGCCATCTGATCCTACAGGGATTTCTGATGCTAAATTATTCATCTCTTCGTAAGAATCTACAGCTAAGTTATTTAACAGCCAACGGTACTGAATTCCGGCTCCGTTGATGTTTAATAGTTTACCAATTCTTTTATTTTCTGTAGCATAATTTACGTGTGCAAAATTGTTAACTCGGGTACTTTCTTTACCAGATAAATTATCAGTTACGGCATAGACAACGCCAGATGTACCACCTGTTGCTGCAACTTCGCCTGGGTTAAATACGTTTAAAGATAACGCGTTATTGGGTTGGTCTCCTGCTCTATAAAGAATTGGTGTTCCGGTTGCAATTCCGCTTTCTGCTTCTCCTTTTTCATCTACGAAAGATTGAATTCCGAAAGTGTCTACAATATCTGGCACCAAATTTTTATCGATTCCATAGTATTCTAATAAAAACGCTGCAACAGTGTTTTCTTTAAAATCCCAAAAGATACCTTCTGATAGCCCTGATATGGTAGTGTTTATTTTGTTTGAGAATTTGTACGCCACATAATCTCCTGGCAACATAAATTTGTGAATCTGATTGTAAATATCAGGCTCATTTTCTTGTACCCATTTTAATTTAGATGCTGTAAAATTTGCTGGTGAGTTTAATAAATGTGATGCACATTTTTCTTCGCCAATTTCTGCAAAAGCTTTGTGACCAATTTCTACGGCTCTACTATCGCACCAAATAATACTTTTACGAAGTGGATTTCCTTTTTTATCTACCAAAACCAAACCGTGCATTTGATACGAAATACCAATACCTTTTATTTGAGTTCTGCTTACGTTGTATTGTTTTTTTAAACTTGTAATGGCATTACAAATATGCAACCACCAATCGCTTGGTTTTTGTTCTGCCCAACCGTTTTTATGAGCATACATGCTCATTTCTTCTTTAGGTTCTTGTACAACTCCTAAACTTTTTCCTGTTGCTATTTCTACTAATGCTGCTTTTATAGAAGAACTCCCTATATCTAATCCTAAGTAATACATAATTTATAATGATTCTCTTAATGTTAATTTAGTTGGAACGTAATATTGCATTGGCTTTTCTTGCATAACAAACTCTGCTGCTTTGGTACCTAATTCTTTAAAGTCGGTTGAAACTACTGAAATTCCTTTATAAATAAATTTTTTCATAGGCGTTTCATTATAAGATAGAAAGCCAACATTTACCCCAGGCTCTAAATCTTTAGCTCTACATTGTTCTAAAAAGACACCTAACATTCTATCACTTGTGCTTATATAGGCTACCTCTTCTTCTACTTTAAACATACTCGGTTCTGTTACCACTGTATAATTGAACTGAAATAATTCGCAATATTTTTTAAAATAAGTAATTGTTTCTATGGAGTGATAGGTATAGGTTGGATATAAAAAAACGATTTCTTTATATTTTCTAAATACATTTTCTGCACTTTTTAAGACTTCAAAAAAAGCTTTTCCAAAGTCTTGAAACACATAGTTATTATTACTATTAGAATGTACATTCCAATCTATTAGTAACAACTTTTCATCTTCTATATCTGATAGTACAGCAGGTACATCAACATGATCAAAAGTCATTACAACGTATTTATAATATTTACCTTTAGAACTATTTAAAATAGTTTTAAAATTATCTATATTATAATGATGAAATTGCACATCGGTAATTACATTATTGGGTAGGTTATTTACAAACGAATGGTATAAAACTTCTTTATAAGCTTTAAACGTATCTAATAACAACAATACCTTTTTAGTATCATTTGCAACATAATACCCTTTATTTGGTACTGAATCTACAACTCCATTGTCTTTTAAAATTGTATAAGCTTTAAATACAGTATCTCTAGATAAATTATATAATTTACAGGCAGCATTAACAGAAAGTAAAACCTCTCCTTTCTTTAAAAGATTTTTTGCTATAGCATCATTAATTGCATTTACTAATTGTTGATATTTAGGAATATCTCCTTGGTGTTTTATTATTAAAGAAATTTTATTACTACCCATTCTGTTCTGTTACGTTTGTAAATTTATAAATACATTTGTTCTAATCCATCCTGTTCTGTACTGCAAAGGTATAAAAAAAAACACTCCACAAACAACTACTTTACAGGTAGTTAACTTGTTTAAGAATTATTCTAAATAAAAAACCTCTTTTAATTCTTTTGATATTGGAGAATTATCTGATGCTACCTCCATGATATCTGCCATAAAATCCCACCATTTTTTAACAATAGGGTTTTCTGATAAATCTTGAGAACTTGCTCCTAACTCTACTTTCTGAAATGCAAAAAGCGAGTTGCTTTCTTCATCAAAAAATATAGAATATTCACTTATACCGGTTTGTTTTAATAAAAGTTTTAATTCTGGCCATATAGCATTATGTCTTTTATAATACTCCTCTTGCTTACCTTCTTTTAATTTCATTTTAAAGGCTAACCTTTCTTTCATTTTATTTTTTTTTATTGTATTAAAAACAAAAACTTAATCGTTTTATTAGTACTATTTTTTAAAGTATTATCTAAAAAATATTTTTTCTTTTTGTTGTTTTTAAACACTTGTTAAAACAACCATCACCTGGTTATTTATAATACATTATTTTAGTTAGAAGAATTAAATACCTTATTTGTTAGTTTTTTAATTGAATATAAAAAGTGAACAAATAAGGTATCTTTATTAAAGTTTTAGTTTTTTAATTTTAAAACTTCACTACCTGCTAATAAGTAGGCTCCTGTACCAAAATTTTGCCAACTATCTGTACTTGCTGGCTCTGGAGATGCACCAATATTTTGCACCCAACCAATTTTACCATCTTCTTTTTGACAAGCCATTAAAGCAGTCCATGCTTTTTTAACTGCTGGTAAGTATTTAGATTCTTTTAAAAGACCATTATTAATACCCCAAGCTAAAGCAAATGTGTAAAAACCGCTTCCGCTTACTTCTCCGTGATTATACGTTTCTGGACACAACAAACTCGTTCTCCATAATCCATCTTCTGGCTGAATAGCTAAAATTTTAGCAGCCATTTCCATATAAAGGTTCTCATAAAAAGCTCTATGTTTATAATCTTTTGGCATATCGTCTAATAACAATGCTAAACCTCCAAGTACCCATCCATTTCCTCTAGACCAAAATATTTTTTCTCCATTTGGTTCTTTTAAATCTTTTTTAGAACCAGTCCACACATAACGCATATCTCTTGCAAACAAATTCTCTTCTTTATTATACAAACGATTGTAAGTTTCCATATAATATTTATGCATTGCATCTAAATATTTTAAATCTTTAGTTTGTTTTGCATATAAATTAATTACCGGAGGTGCCATAAATAACGCATCACACCACCACCATAAAATGGTTTCTCCCTTAATATCTTTAGAATTTCCTTCTTTCCATTTATTTGATTCATATAAATGCTCATCTAAGAATTTTTTAGTTGGATCTAGATCTACAAAGTTTCTTCTTTTCTCTGTCATTTCCACATACAAATAACTGTATGAAATAGCAATATCATCTGCATGATAAATTCTCTTATAAGGTTTCCAATCATTATTATATCCTTGATTTTTTAAAGCGGCCATATACATCATATCCTTGGTTGCTTGATGCGCTCTAGCAACACCAACGTAATAAGCCCCATTTGTCCAATCGGAAGGTGCAATTGCCATTATTGGATGTGTTTCTTGCCATTCTAAAGCTTTTATCATAGAAGCCTTAATTTCTGTATTATTTAAAACTACTGTAGAAACAGTTTTTTGTGCTACCGAGCAGCTAATAAGTGTAAAAACTGCAAATAATGTTAAAAGTGATTTATTCATTTTTATTTTTTTAATTTAAATGTTGTTTCTAAATACTCTTTAGAAGATGTACCTACCATTAATGTATAATCTCCAGACTCTAAAGTTTTTTCCATTTTAATTCCAGTAAATGCTAACATTTCTGGAGTTACTTTAAACGTTACCACTTTACTTTCTCCTGGATTTAATTCAATTTTATCAAATGCTTTTAATTCTTTGTCTGGTCTTGTTACAGAACCTATTTGATCTTTTACATACATTTGTACTACCTCTTTTGCTTTTACTTTTCCAGTATTTTTAATGGTAACACTTACTTCTATTTCTGATGTTGGTGTAATTTCATTTTTAGATAATTTTAAATCAGAATAATCAAAAGAAGCATAACTTAAACCATAACCGAAAGGATATAAAGGTCCTTCTTTTAAAAATAAATATCCTTTTTTATAATTGATTTCCTTCATACTATAATGATATGGTAATTGACCAATTGATCTAGGAACGGTAACAGGTAACTTACCTGAAGGAGAAGCTTCTCCAAAAATAATTTTAGCTGTAGATTGGTCTCCAAATTCACTTAAATCCCAAGTATCTAAAATAGCATCTGCTTGTTCAGAAATTGTGTTTATAGATAAGGTTCTTCTGTGTTTTAAAACTACAATTACTGGTTTCCCTAAAGCTTTTACTCTTTTTACCAATTCATCTTGTGCTCCCACAGGCTCTATAGTTGCTCTATCTCCTATTGCATTCGTAAAAAAAGCTTCTTTAGAAGTAAATTCATCTCCACCTACAAATAAAACGGCAACGTCTGCTTGTTTAGCTAAAGCAACCATATCATCAATAACTGCAGAATCTGTATTTAATAATTTAGGATTTCCTCCTTTACCATCTGTAAGGTTGAATCCTTTTTTTGTTAAAAACTTAATTTTATTTCCAACCACAGACTCGAACATAGCCTGTGTGTTTTCTTTAACAAGTGGCCCTAACAAAGCTATTTTAGTAGCTTTTTTACTATCTAAAGGCAAAGTGTTCGTTTTATTTTTTAACAAAATAATAGACTCTAAATCTGCCTCTTTAGCTAATTCTAAAGAAGATTTAGCTCTCACTCCTTTTTTTACTTCTTTTATTTTGATGTAAGGTTGATCAAACAAACCTAAAATAAATTTAGTACGTAACACACGTCTTACAGATCTATCAATCAGTTTTTCTAATGCAGGGTTCTTTTTTACCATTTCTGGTAACAAAGCATACGCATCTTCTGCATACAAATCAATATCAACTCCTGCCTCTAACCCCATTTGAGTAGCTGCTTCTGGAGTTTCTGCTACTTTCATAAAATAATGTAAACGACCAATATCATTTGCATCTGAAACTACATACCCTTTAAAATTCCACTGATCTCTTAAAACACCAGTAAGTAACGCTGGGTTTCCGTGACTTGCTACTCCATTTAAATCTCCATGAGAAGCCATAATACCTAATGATTTAGCATCTTTTACTGCAGCCTCAAAAGGCGGATAAATTTCATCGATTAAAGTACGTTCCGAAATTTCTATTGCAGCAAAGTTTGTACCACCTAACACTTGCCCGTAACCTGCAAAATGTTTAGCTACAGCACCAATATGAGTTCCTTTACCTAAACCTTCATAATTACCTTGTACCCCTTTAATAGCATTGGTTACCATTTGAGTTGTTAGATAAGTATCTTCTCCAAAAGCCTCACTCATACGTCCAAAACGAGGATCACGAACCAAATCCGCCTCTGGCGAGTGGCACATGTGCATACCTCTTAATCTTGCTTCTTTACCAACAACATCCCAAACTCTATTTACCAAACTAGGGTTAAATGAAGCGGCAGACGTTAACGGTCTACCAAAGATAGTACAGCCTTCTGCATCTACACCATTATAAGATTCTGTAACAAAAAGAGCAGGAATACCCCATCTGTTATGCTCTATAATATATTTTTGAAGTTTATTGTTAAATTTTGCTGCATCTACAGCGTCTAAATGTTCTCCTGGGTTTTTTATACCCGCAATACCTAATTCTAATTTTTTTAGAACTTTTTTAGAAAGGTTTAAGTTTCCTTTATCATCAGCTTCAACACCAATATTAGCGTGAAAAATCCTCATTTGTGCTACCTTTTCATCTAATGATAACAAAGGTAATAAGGCTTCTACACGTTCTTCTACAGACAGTGATGCATCTTTATATTTACTTGTATCTATGGTAGATTGACCATAGGATTGAAAAAATACACTAATTGCAATTAAGGGTAAAACAAATCTTTTCTTCATTATTACTATTATTTATTAATTTTTATTATTTAAAAAAAAATGAAAAAGAATCCACTTTTAATTTTTTATGTTCTTTTTGCTCTATCAAAAAATATAAATTCTCTGTATCAGACAGTAATTTTAAATCAAATACTACGTCTTCAAAATCATTTTTATTTGGGTTCAGTTTTAGAACTCTTTTACTTACCAATTGTCCGTCTAATTTATCTTTACGAATTTCAATAGAAAAAAAACCTCCATCGGGTGCAGCAACTTTTAAAGTTAATTGAGACACTTGGTCTCCTCCTTTTACATTAGGAAAATTTAAATAACTTTTATTAGAAGTAGTTTCTACAACAAAACCGTTATTCATCTCTTTTTTTATAAATCCTTTAGACTTAAAATAGTCTTCAGCTTCTATTTTAGGTTGATTTGCATTGTAATTGGCAACACCAATTCCGTCTACTCTAATAGTTGCTATTTCTCCATTTTCTTTATAATGAATGTAACTTATAAATGTGTCTCTAAAATAACGATTTCCTGTTTGACTGATATCACAATAAGCAAAATAAGTTTGATTATGCCATTCAAAAAAAGAACCATGTCTTCCTTGTTGAAAACCCGTTGGCCATGTAGGTGCATCATATCCCTTTGCAAAACTTGCTTTATTTAAAATAGTTCCTTTACAATCAAAAGGGCCGTAAGGATTATCTGAAACTCCATAAAAAACACCCCAAGACAAATAATATTTCCCATTAACTTTATGCATAAAAGGTTTATCATCTGTTGGTTTTTTTAAATTTTTACCATCTAAATTATAAGGGCCTCTTGGGTTTATTATTTCAATTTTCTTAGGCTTTTCTGCCAAACTAATCATATCATCATTTAGTTTTGCTATGTAATAATCCCAGACACCAAAAACGATGTAATGAGAACCATTATCTTCTAAAATAGCCATGTCGTATTCATCTGTTGGTGTTAACTCTGATGACAATAAAGGTTTACCTAAAACATCTTTCCAAGGTCCTGTAGGCGAATTGCCAACAACAACACCTGTTTGTTGATTTTCTTCAGAAAAATACCAATAATATTTTCCGTTTTTATAAGCTACATCTGTTGCCCAACATCTAGAAAAGGGTTTGCCAATATATGTATCTTCTGGTTTTAAAACACTTTCTTTTTTCCAATTTACTAAATCTGGTGAAGACCAAATCCACCAATCTTCCATCACAAATTTCTTATTATCTATAGATTTGTCGTGAGAAGCATAAACGTACGCAGTATCATTAAAAATATGAACATGTGGATCGTTTAAACCTTTATTAGGTACAATTGGGTTTTGCGAGTAACTATTAAAAGCAATCATTAAAAAAACCAATAAGTTTGATATTTTTTTAGACATATTTATTATTATTTTATTCCACAAAAAACATCCATAATTTTAGTAACCGTTGCCGCTTGATTTACAGAACAAGGGTTTTCATTTTTTTCTAAAAAATACGCTACCGTTTTTTCTATCATGGGTTGTTGTACATGCTTGGTACCTTTAAACTGATATTTCTTTTCTTTTTTATCAGTAGAAAGAATTATCTCGTCTTTATAAAAAGAAAAAGAGATGCTCCCTTTTTCTCCTTTAATAGTGCATTTATCTTTATTTTCTAAGCCATCAAAATTCCAACATCCTTTAAAACTTACTCCATTTTTAAACTTAAGAGTTCCTTTTACAACATCATGAATATTTACATTTTGCTCAACTTCTACTCTATTAATAGTAGCTACATCACCAAAATAATGAACCATTAAATCTAGCTGATGCGGAGCGATATCATGAAAATATCCACCTCCAGAAATTGCTGGATTTGTTCGCCAGTTTTCATCCGTTTTGGCTATTAAAGATGCATCTTTTGTTTGAGAAATTATAATTTCGGCAGTAGAAACGGCTCCAATAATATTAGAATCTAGCAATTCTTTTACGGCAATAAATACAGGCAAACATCTGCGATAATGAGCTACTGTTAATTTATTATTTCCTTTTTTTGTAGCTTCTAAAAGTATCTTAGCTTCATCAGAATTTAATACCATTGGTTTTTCTAAATACACATTTTTACCTGCTTCTAAAGCTTTAAGCGCATATTCTAAATGTGTAGAAGGAGGTGTTGCAATATAAATTGCATTGATATTCTTGTTGTTAATTATATCTAAAGCATTTGTGGTCCAATTAGAAACGTGGTGTCTTTGTGCAAAATCTTTAACTTTTTCCTCATTTCTTCTCATTACAGCTAATAAATAAGAATTTTTAGCCTTTTGAAAAGCAGGTCCACTCTTTACCTCTGCAACGTCTCCGCAACCAATGATTCCCCAATGAACATTATTTTTCATCATTGTTATCTCTATTTATTTTTTCTATTTTTTACCTGTTTTTTATACTTTCTTGGCAGGTTTGTTATAGATTTAATCTGAACATTTTTATAAAAAACTTCTGCTGCTTCAGATTGAATTTGAATTTTCCCCTTTGTTAATGGAACAATTTTATCGTCTGAATTTTTATATCTAGAATTATACAAAGCCATTACAACTTTTCCGTTTACAACATGGTAACTAGTACCTTTATAACTTATTAATTCTAAAGTATTCCATTCTCCATGTGGTTTCTCATTATCAAAACCTTTATTACAATGGTTGGGCGGTACACGTTGTGTGCTAGAAAACGGGTTTAAGCCTCCATTTTTAACATACGTAAATTCTTTTTCTCCTTCTATTTTTTCTGATGGAATATCTATTAGGGTTCCGCTTAAAGCGTAATAATCTCCTAAATCTCCTTCTTGAACTTGAAACTCTTGAGACGACATCCAAACATTCCAAAAAGCATCATTTGGACCATAACAATGGTATAAAATGCCACTATCTCTTTTTCTTAATAAACGAGGTTCCCAAATTTGTTCTCCCCATTTAAATTCTAATTTTAAATGATAATTTTCATACTCTTGCTTAGAAGTTAAGGCGCCATAAATTTCTCCAGAAATATGTAAAATATTTTCTCCACTTTCTTTTTCAAATTTAAAAACATTTTTGGGATCATTATTTAACCCTAAGGGTGTTGCATTTTTACCATCACTTTTTGGATCTACATTCTTTAACCCTTTAACACTTGCATGCAGAGCTCCAATAAAAACATCCCAATTTTCTGATGGGTTTCCTTCAAAAAGATTTGTCCATTTTTTAGTAGATGGTTTTTTAATTTGTTCTAAATCTGCCGCCCAAAGTATAGCTCCCTTAATCATTTTCTGAAACCTAGCATCTGCGTAAGATGTAACGGTATGCCCTAAACCTGTATAAAAAATACGACCTCCATTAAAATGATGAAACCAAGTAATAGGATGATTTTTTGTATTCATCTGTTTTCCTGTATATGAAGTTTCATCTACAGTTGCTAAAACATTTACATGACTTGCTACTGGTTTTTTAAAATTATACCATTCATCCCTAAAAAGCTCTTCTTCTTTTAAATGATTTGTTGCTGGATGTAAACTAGAATTGTTAAAATGTACTTTTGCTTTTTGTACCTTAGGATGATCTTTAAAAACCGCTCCCACCATATCTCCATACCAAGTCCATTCTTTTTCGGAATCAGAAGCTGCATGAATACCAACAAAACCATTTCCATGGCCAATATATTTTTGAAACGCTTCTTTTTGATTTTTATCTAAGATGTTTCCTGTTGTATTTAAGAAAACAACAACATTATAGTTCTTTAAATTTTCTAATGTAAAATCATTTGCATCTTCAGAGAAATCTATTTTCCAGCTAGTTTCGTTCTTTAAATTAGTAAAAAACTGAATACCAGCAGGTATAGACTTATGTCTAAAACTTGCTGTCTTTGAGAATACCAAAATTGAAGGTTCCTTTTGTTTAGAATAAGTAATAAACACGTAGAACAAACAAAAAAATGTAATTACTATTTTCTTAAAAACCATTGAAAAATTATTATTATACAAGGTTAAGTTTTTAATTTTTTGAGTCTATCCTGTACTATTATGATTGTTTTTTTTAATTGATAAATTTTTATAGTAAATCTATTTTTTATAGGACACCAAAAATGAACGTTCTTTTTTATGAGAATATGATGTGTTTACAAATAAAATAAATAGAACTGCAATAATTTCTTTCTTTAAATTCATTTACAACGATGTTTCTTACAACAAGTGTAAATTTTTAAATTCTTCTTAATATTCTATGTCTATTGCATCTTTTTGTTCCTATCACTAATTTTTTGACCAAATTTTCTTTTGACTCCAATCTTTTGAAACATCAGACCAAAAAATATTTTCTGATGGCAAACCTAAAACCAAAAATATTTCTGTACATAAGTATAAACTTCCTGTAGAAATATAACGTTCTGCCATTTCTGGTTGATGTCCGTAAAAACCAATTGTTAACCAACCATTTTCATCAAACATATCTTTTGCTTCTAAGTGTTTTTTTATAACTGCTTTTAAAGCTGAACGAACTTGACTTGGTTGAATTTTAAAAGGCAACTCTTTAAACAATGCTATTTGAGATAAGGCTTGAAAAGCACCAAACCTATATGTTAATGAACGTCCTATTGGAGGATATGTTCCTTCTGGAGAAATCAATTTCTCTTGAATAAGAGCATAACTTTTTGCTCTATTTAGAACTTCATCATATTCTAAATTTTCATTTTTATATCGCCAACTTTTCAACGTTTCTTTTTTAGGTAACAAAACATTCCATATATCTAACAACATAGGATTAATGACAAAACTATTGTAATAATCCCAATGATAATTTGGACCATCTCCATAAGTTCCATCGCCTAAATACCATTCTTTGTGTTTGTTTAAAGCATATTGAATACGAACCATATCTGCTTCTCCTTCAAATTTTAAAATAGCAGCTTCTATCATCGCAGTAAATAAGAGCCAATTGTTATATCCTGGAGATAATTTCCTTGTTTTCTTTAACGCGGTTAATATGTTCTTTTTTGTTTCTAAATCAGACCTTTCCCATAATTGCGTAGGAGCTCTCAACAATCCTTGTGCTAAAAAAGCTGCATCAACCAAAGGTTGACTTCCTTCACTAAAATTCAGATAATCCGCAGATTTTGGGTCAGTAGCATTCTTTAAACAAAGCAATGTTAGTTGAATGTACTTTTCTCTTAACTTCCCCTCTTTTGATTTATCTACACCTAATTCTAACCAAGGAGCAATACCGGATAATGTTCTTCCAAATGCTTCTAAATATGTAAATTTCGACCTATCATTTACAGCCTTTGAAGACATTTCTACAGGCATTGTTTTTTTGAGTTCATTTTTACTTAACGCATCTAAAACTGGATATGCAATTTTTAACATTGCATCTACATAAAATTGACGATCCTCTTTGTTTGATTGAGCAGATCCTTTATTTGTATTCAACAAAAACAAGTAAAAAAGAACGCTATTAAAAATTTGTAATTCAAAATTATCTTGTATTAATTAATATTTTAGATACCTAAAACTATTTTAATTTAAATAATGGTGGATATTTTAATTTATCTAAATAATCTAAATATAGATGTGCTTTAACACTTTTATCAATTAATTGTTCATTAAAAATAGTACTTGCAATACTAAATAACGGAATCATTTCGTTCTCAATCGCTTTCTGTGGACCACCTTCAGTTATTTGTCTATAAGTCCATTTTTCTTTTCCTTCTGCAAATGGTCTTAGAAAATCATATGCTTTTTTTATACTCTTTCCATCAGGAGTTGAATAACTCCATAAATCTACATTAAGAGGCATTCCCATTTCAGCAATCAACGTCATAAATCGTAAATTCATAGAACTATAGTGTACAGATTTTGTACGTCCTAATTCATAAGGTTGTTTTCCATCAACTTGAAGTTGAACATCAATTCTTTTAGCTTTTGCAGCTTCTAATCTACTTATTGCTTCAGCATTTAATCCTAAATAACGAGCAAGACCAACTAAAATAAAATCGTAATTTGTAGAATGATTTTGTTTTCCATTATCATTCTCTATTCCCATTCTATTTGTTTTTGCCCAAGTATAATAATCCAAAAACCATTTATTTAACACCTGCATCTCATCAAGATTTAAAACTTTGTGAGCTTCTAGCAATTGTACGGAATTAACAACTACAGCTATTTTGTGCCAAGAAATCATTCCGGCACGTCTACCCTCTACTTCACCAGGAATTCCTTGGCCGTAATTTAGATTCGGATTCACTTTTGTTGCTTCATCAATAAACCAAGTTTTTAAGATGCTTTTGGCTTTGTTAGCATATTTAATATCATCTGAAAAATAGTACGCCATAGATAAATTATCTAATGAACTAAACATTTCTCTTAAACGGATATGATCTGTATCTTTTCCTCTAGCCATTGGGTTAATTTCTCCATCTTTTACAATCCAAGGAAAACCATCTTTTGTATTAGGGTTAGGCCATCTATAAGGAGCAATTGTCATAAAATCGTGCTTATCTCCACTTGGTGGAGTTTGTGTTTTATTGGTAACAGGATCCGGAATTTTATCTAATTCTAAATCTGCATTTACAATAAGTTCTTGATATGCTTTTGTAAAAAAAGTATCCTTTTCTTTCAGTAAAATTTTTACTTTTTCTAGGCGTTCATCACTCAAATAAACAAAATTACTTTTGATAGCGTTTTCTTCTTTATGTTGTTCAGATTTCTTACTTACTTTCTTGCACGATTGAAGAGCTAAAACACTTATAAAAAGGAATAAAAAGGTTGCTATATATGATTTCATAATAATTATTTTTTTTAACTATAAATTGATAAACTAATGTGTTTTCATCTTTATTAAAATAGTTTCTTTCGGTTTTTTATTTAAAATAATTCCATTTATAGAGACATTATCAAACACAATATTTTTACCGTTTTTTAAACTATAAGAAGTTGTAGTTTTATCAATTGTAATATTTTTTAAAGTGATGTTTTCAATTGGTAATTCTTTAAATCCATTTAAATACAAACCAATTTGATTGGATTCTTTACATTCTATATTTTCAATATTAAATTTTTGAATTTCGTTGGATGAAATGCAGAACGCTCACCTTTATAATTAGGTTCAAATCTAATGAAACTAGAAGTTACTTTATCTGTTTTTATATTTCTAACAAAAATATTTTCGATATATCCTCCTCTATCTAAGTTCGATTTAAAATAAATAGCATTTGATGATTTTGGAATTTTAATATTTTCAATAAATACATTTCTAACTCCTCCAGAAATTTCGCTACCAATACAAACTCCGTTTATTTTAGAACTGAATAAACAGTTTCTAATGACAATATTTTCTGATGGTTGCCCAACTCGCCAAGCATCATTATCTCTACCCGATTTTATTGCAATTGCATCATCACCTGTTTCAAAATTACAATCTTCAATTAATACATTTGTACAAGATTTAGGATCAGCTCCATCATTATTTGGGTTGTTACTCTTTACTTTTACACCTCTAATGATTACATTATTACAAAAAATAGGATGAATTACCCAGAATGGAGAATCTAAAATTGTAATGTCTTCTAAACGAACATTCTTACAACCAAAAGGTTCAAAAAAACCTGGACGTAGTTTATGTTCTTTTCCAAAAACTCGCTTATAAACAGGAACGTTTTTCTTTCCCATTTCACGAAGTATTTTTTTATCTTGACTTTGTGTTTTCTTCCATTTAGCGAAGTGTTTTGAACCATTTCCATTTATAGTTCCTTTTCCTGTAATGGCAATATTAATAACCTGATAAGCATAAATTAATGGTGAAAAATTATAAACTTCTGTTCCTTCCCATCTTGTTAAAACTGCTGGTAAATAATCATTTTCATTTGTGCTGAAATTCAGAATAGCTCCTTCTTCTAATTTTATATGAACATTGCTTTTTAACACTAATGGTCCATTCATATAATAATTTCCGGCAGCAACAATTATTGTTCCTCCACCATTATCACTACAAGTTGTAATTGCGTTTTCAAAAGCTTTTTTACAAGGTGATATTCCATCTGCTTTTACGCCAAAATCAGAAATTAAATATTCTTTATCTCTGAATGAATTTACAGCATTTAAAGAGTTAACAATTTCATCAGCTTTATCCCAACAATTTTGAGAATTTATAGCAAAAGAAAACATGAGATAAAATATAGCAAAAAGACTATTAATTTGATATCTCATGTTTTACATTTAAAAACAAAAATTTTATGTTATTATATTTTCTTTCCTATAACGGTGTACATTCTACTATCTTTTGGCACACCACTATCACTATTTCCTGCCATAATAATACTTTCTCCCTTTTTGGCTGTTCTTTTAAAAACAGACATTGTTACTGTACCAACATTAACATTATCTCCAATATCTTTATAATCTTCTAACAAAAATGTAGGTCTTTTTACACGATCATCATGTAGTACATAAATTTCCATATCTGCGCCTGCAATAAATTGCAACTGATCTCTAGCCCAATATTTTGTATCTGAATTTGGAGTTCTAATATATTCTGCAAATCTTAGATAACCTGGAATAACAGTATAATTCTGATCTAAATCTGTATATGCTTTTTTACCCCAATTCATTGTAGTTCTCAACATCGCTTTTGCATCACCTGTATAACTAAAATTAGTAAATAATTCACTTCTATTTTTAATTCCTGGTACATAAGGAGGCATTTTTGGTATATGAACTGGTACTGGTTCTTCCGCAATAACTCCATCATTATACCCCTGAGGAAGTGTTGTTGTTAATCCATCAGTAATATCAATTGGTAAAGAAGTTAAGGTTATAGTTGCCGATTTTATCCCTTTTCTTGACGCAGTAATTGTTACATCGCCTGCTTTTAAAAGAGAGCGAACTGCTACTCTATTAATTCCGGCTTCTGTATCTAAATATAAATTATTGCTAGAATTTGCTTTTCCGCTATTATATCCCCCACGCCATATTGCAGGACCAGAAATAGTAAAGTCTACACGATCTGCATCTAAAGGACATCTATTTCCATTTTTATCAACAACTTCAAAATCTAATAATGCAATATCAGACCCGTCTGCAAGCCATCCTTTGGCACCTGTAATTGGTGTTAATTTAATAGCTACTGGATCTCCAATTGTCTTTTTTGTTTGCGAGACTACTAATTTATCATTTAAATATCCTTCTACTTTAATTTCACCAGATTTCCATTCTACATTAGAGAATTTATAAACATACCCATCAACTGGTTTAGAATTTGTACCTAATAAATTACCATTTACATATAATTTAACCGTTTCGCAGTTAGAAATTACATACATGTCTTTTTTAGTTCCTTCTTTATAATTCCAATGACCAATAACATGTATCTGAGCTTCTGGTCTCCACATAGATTTTACTGCATAAAAAGCTTCTTTAGGCAACCTAACTCCATCTACTTCTCCACTTGCTCTTGTAACCTCTGTAGGGTTTCTACCTCCATGAGGTCCATCAGAAAACACCCAATTTGCACCACCACTATGAAATGGTTTTTTACCCATTTTAGTCCACCAATGATGTACTTGACCAACGGCAAATTGTTCTGAGCCTATATCATAAGTATTTTTACTTAAATTTGGATTGTTCCAAAAGTTATCATCCGGAGAGTATTTATCCCAAATACGTCTTGGGGCTTCATCTCTCATATATTCACTTTCTATAAGAGGTAAACCAGCAAACTCTCTTTCCCATCCTTCTGTTCCTACTTCTATGGTAACATACTTTTCAGACTCTATTTTTGTATCTGAACGTCTGTTACCCATTAATCGTTTTCCATTAGGATCAACGGTTGCAATAATATCTAATATTTCTTTATAATGCGCTTCTGTTTCTGCCCAATTACCACCTTCCCAAATAAAAATAGATGGATGATTTCTGTAATAAACCATCATATCTTTAAATGCTTTTATTCGAATGTCCCAAACTTCTCCTTCATCTTGAGATTCTCCTGACACCCCTGGCATTAATGTTACAAAACCATATTTATCGCCAAAGGCAACTTCTGCAGGAGATCCTGCACAATGTCCCCAACGTATAAAATTACCACCTGCTTCATCCATTAAATCAAAAGTATATTCTCTTAACCAATCTGGCAATGCTGCTCCTAAACCAGCCCATGAATTTGTAGGTTTTTGTCCCCAACCATGTAATTTTGCATGCTCTCCGTTATTATAAAAACCAGAATCTTTATTAAATTCAAAACTTCTAATACCTAAAGGTGTTTCATATCTATCTACAATTTTATTACCTTCTTTTAAAAAGGTTAAAACTTTGTACATATATGGATTACGCGTATACCAACGATTAGGATTTGATACACTTGCTGTTGTAGAAAACGTAAATTTTTCTTTGGCTTTTAATATTTTATTTGCTGATGAAGTTGCCACTACTTTCCCTTCTCTATCAACTATCTGTGTTACATAAGTAACTTCTTTTTCTGTTTCATATTCATTTAAAACCTCTGCATTTGTAGTTACATCTGCATTTTTAGCTGTAATGTTATCTGCATAAACATATGTACCAACAGTTTCTAAATTATCATAAAGTGGTAGGGTAACATGTAAAGGATCCATTGTGTGTAGAAAAACATTTCTATAAATACCACCATGCGTTGGATGCCAATGCTCATGATTCCAAACTAAAGGGTCATTATCTCTAAAGTTATCGCTTTTTCTATCGTTATTCACTTTAACTGCAATAACATTTTCTTCTGTACCAAATTTTAAATATGATGAAATATCATATCCAAAAGGAATAAACCCTGTTTGATTTTTACCTAAATAGTGTCCATTAATGTACACATCTGCAATTTGACGTACACCTTCAAACTCTATATACACCTTTTTATCGGCTTCTTTTGCTGGTAATTTAAAGTGTTTTCTATACCATACAGTACCTCTCCACTGATTTTTCTCTCCTTTATGGCCACCAAGGCTTAAATCATCAAAAGTATCTATATCATTAAAGGTATGTGGTGCACTTACTGTACTCCAAGAGCTATCATCAAAATTTTTATCTTGTGCTTTTTCCGGATTTTCTTTTATAAATTTCCAATCTGGATTAAAATTGTATTTGGTTCTATTTCCTTTTTCAGTAATTGCTTCTTTAGATAGGTCTTGGTTTGTATTGGCACAAGACGTTAAAATAAAGCTGGACATTAATATTAGATAAAATGTTTTTTTGAAATGGAACATAGATGATTAATTTAACTCTTTCTGATTGAAATAATTTGTCTGTACATAAAAGTATAGCTAAAATATAGACCAACAGGAAAATTTGCGTCCTGTACTGTGCTGTACAACATGTCAAATACCACTCTTTTTTTTTTTAAGATTTTCACTTTTTATAAATAGGCTTCTCTTGCCAGAAAAATGTAATAACCAGTTGCAGAGCATCATACATTTTCTGTAACAAAAAATCAGGCTGAATAAATACTTTTGATCCGTCTAAAAAATTAGAAACACCACTATTTTCAATCAGCTTATAACCAAAGAAAATAAACAAGTTCTAAAAGACATCAATCCTACAACTTTATCTACAAAAGAGAAGTTATAGACAAAATAATTGGAGAAACCTTCGTTATCGCTATAGTTTATTTACTTTGAGACAGTTTAAACCTCCATAAATACGGTACTAGATTAAGTAAACAACGTTACAAATATTTAAATTGTAGCAAGACTTTTAATGGAGGAAAACAAATTTTAGTAGATTTTCTTTGGGTTGAATATGCTAGAGGAAAACAAACTTATATACAACTAGCAGTCAAATATGGGTGCTCAAAAAGAATAATCCAACACAAACTAAATCATTATGAAGTTAAGCAAGCAGAGATAATTCTCAAGAAGGTTTTTGTATTAATACGTACAACCTATCGAGTAATAAATTTTAGATTAATGTTATTTAAAGTCGATTATAGTAAAGAAAATCTTCTTACATATTATGTCGAAAGCTATAACTGCTGTTGAACTAACTGAATACGGAAAATTAAAAGAATGTATGCCATTAGAATCGAAATTTTTTTAGATAGTTCTTTGCAATATACTTTTATTAATCATATCTATCTATAGACCAGAGTGATAACCTCCAAACAGAGAAATTACAGACCTAAATCTTGGATAAGAACAACGTACTCTTGGGTAAGTGACTTTAATCTAAATAGAAATTTTAATGAATTTGGGTTTAGAATTAATAGACTAAAAAGTAAAGTAACAATATTCAATAACTTAATAACTAAAATGATTGAAAACGATAAATTAGAGTATCACAAAATTATTACTCATTTAGTAAGTTTAGCGCATCTAACGAATTACACTTGTTTTCATAATCAGAATATAAATTATCTTTTTGATGAAAAATTTGTTAATTATTTTTAAAAGTTGTTATTAAAAGACTCTCCCACCTACCTCTTGCCCAAGCAGTACCATTACCTTCTGGTATTAACCCATTTGTATGGGTATTAGAGGATACAGCAATGACATCTCCTTGGTTTATTTTTATATTTTTAAAGATTACTTGTTCTTTTCTATAATCGTTGTCTTTGTTTACAGCTGAATTTTGGTAAGTACCTACTAAATATTTATTTACAAAAACATGGTAAGTACATTCTCCATCAAACTCTGCCAGTGTATTTAAAGTAATATTATAAGCGCCATCTTTACCTGTAAAAATTGTTTCAGCTTTTGCAAACTTATCTCTATCTACTACTACCGATGCTTTAATTGCTAGTGCTTTTCTTACTTTATCTTTATAATAATTTACTTCGCCTGCATTAATATTAGCAAAATCTTTAATTGCTAAATATGTATACTTTTCTGTAATTTCATCGTCATTAATAGACTCTGATTCTGTTACATTAGCTCTTGCCACGTGATTTTCTATTGTTGTTTTAAAAAATAAAATTCTATCAACATTAAATCGTTTAGAACGCCCAGACATTATCAATGTATAAATTTCTCCTGCTTTAAATTTAAATATTGCTTTTGGCTGCACATGTTTTTTATCATAATTGGTACCCCATCCCCATTTTCCATTACCTCCTCTACCTACAAATAACTTGGTATTATTTTGCATCCAACTAATATCTTTAGGTCCATTAGCCCCCACAGTATAATCTCCTTCTACTCTAAACCATGCATCATTAGCCCAATCTCTTTCTTCGCCTTTTAACAATCTAGATCTTCCTCTTACCTGTAAAGCATAATCCCCTGCTTGCAAAATTTTAAATCTATAAATTAACGGTGATTCTGCGACACCAACCCCAGTAACCTCACCTCCTAAATACTCTATATAACCTGTGCCCGAATAATTATTAAAATGTGTACTTACCCCCCATTTACCTAATGGAGAAGTTGTGTTTTCTGCCTCCATCATTACAATTCCATCTTTTTCTACATATACTTTTTGCGAGAATACACTTAAGGTTGATCCTAATAAAAAAAAGAGAATTACACTATTATAAAAACCTTTTCTTTTTAGCTTGTTTTTTTCTAATATGCTCATTTTATAAAATATAAATGGTTGATAAATTTTTATTTGTTAACACCAAAGATAATTAGCAAACAATGTAATTGTGTCCTTTACTATACTGTAACAAAAGAGAGTACTATATCTCTGTTTAATTTAAAGTAATTCTTATACAAAACAGCCCAATACGTTTTAAAATAAAACGTATTGGGCTGTTAAAATTAACTCTAATAATAAATATTAGTTATATCAAATCAAATTGTCTTGGCAACCAAAGTGTTAATTCTGGGAAGTATGTAATTAATAACAATACGGCTATCATCACCAAAAATAAAGGTAACAAGGGTTTTATTACTTGCTGAATTTTTAAATCTGCAACACTACAACCTACAAAGAGCACAGAACCAACTGGTGGGGTACATAACCCAATACAAAGATTCATAATCATAATAATTCCAAAATGAATTGGATCCATTCCTAATTCTGTAACAATTGGTAGAAAAATTGGTGTAAAGATTAATACAGCAGGAGTCATATCCATAAACACACCTACAAATAATAATATTAAATTGATGATAATTAAAATTACAATTGGGTTATCACTAATTGATAATAATGTGTTACTGATTTCCTGCGGAATGTTTTCGTAACTCATTACCCAAGACATTGCAATAGATGTTGCTATTAACAACAATACAATTGCCGATGTTTTTACTGTTTCTAACAATATTGGCGAAATATCTTTAACTGTAATTTCTTTATATAAAAAACCTAAAACTAGCGTGTAAATTACAGCAATTGCAGATGCTTCTGTAGCCGTAAAAATACCAGCTACAATTCCACCAATAACTACAACTAACAACATTAAACTTGGTAAAGCAGCTATAAAACGTTTAAAAAACTCTCTAAAACTAACTAATTTATCTGTTGGATATTTCTTTATAATCGAATAAATTAAAGCAACAATCATTAATGCTAAACCAATTAATAAACCTGGTACATAACCTGCAATAAATAAGGCAGCAATAGAAACACCACCACTTGCCAAAGAATATACAATTAATACGTTACTTGGCGGAATTATTAAGCCTGTAGTTGCACTTGTAATATTTACAGCAGCACTAAAAGATTTATCATACCCATCTTTTTCCATCATTGGGTTCATAAACCCTCCAATAGCAGATGCTGCTGCCACTGCAGATCCAGAAATAGCCCCAAAAAGCATACAAGATATAATATTTACAAAAGCCAAACCTCCAGGAAGTGGCCCTACAATTGCCTTTGCAAAATTAATTAACCTAACGGCAATTCCACCTCTATTCATTATTTGACCTGCCAATATAAAAAACGGTATTGCAGACAATGTAAAACTATCTAAAGAGGTTGCCATTCTCTGCGCTAATGTAGTTACCGATGGTAAAAAAGGCATGGCACTTAATAGCGTAAACAAAGCAGCTAAACCAATTGCATATGCAATTGGAACTCTTAATGATAAGAAAATTAAAAAGCTGGTAACTAAAATTAAAACTTCAACTAAATTCATATCTTTTAAGCTTTATTTAATTTTCTTTTATTGATAAATGTATCTAAACTGTAATAACTAATTAGAATTCCAGAAATAGGAACCACTAAATAAATGAAGCCTAAAGGAATTTCTAAAGTTGCTGATGTTTGCCCAAATTGAAAACTTAATTGGCACAATCTAACCCCACCAATAACCATAACTGTAAAAGCAAAAACAAAAGTGGATAAGTAAACAATTGCGTCAAATAAATTTTGTTTTCTTTCTACCACTTTTTCAGGAATTAAATCTATTGCCAAATGCAAATGCTTACCTGTTGCATAAGCTGCACCTAACAACCCTAACCAAATTAAAGAGAAACTAGAAATTTCATCTGTAATAGTACTTGGGTTTCGTAAAATAAATCTAGAAAACACCTGCCAAACAACACTTAATAACATTAATGCTAAAATAAAAAGCACTAATTTTTCTAATATATTATCAATTTTAGCTCTCATTATTGTTGGTTTTTTATGGAAATAATTAATGATTTCATTTCTTCATTATCAGAAAACATCTCTAATATTCCTTTAGTTTGTTCTTCAAAAGGTTTTTTATCTGGATAAAAAATTTGCACACCTGCTTTTTTAACTGCTGCCAAAGACGCTGTTTCTGATGCCGCCCATAATTTTCTTTGTGCTATGGTACTTTCTGCAACGGCCTCTTTTAACCATCCTCTTTCTTGTTCGTTTAAACGACTATAAGTATCTGTACCAATTAATAATACATCGGGTACAGAGGTATGCTCATCTAAAGAATAAAACTTACAAACTTCATAATGTTTGGAGGTATAAAAACTTGGTGGATTATTTTCTGCACCATCTACAACTCCCTGTTGTAAGGCTGTATATAATTCTCCCCAAGAAATTGGTGTTGGAGACCCGCCTAAATCGTTAATCATAGCAACTGCCATGTTACTTTTTTGCACTCTAATTTTTTTACCTGTTAAATCATTAGGCGTTTTTATAGGGCTTTCTTTCATATAAAAACTTCTACTTCCTGCATCATAAAAAGTTAAACCACGTAATCTAAATTTTTCTCCTTTTAATAATAAACGTTCACCAATCTTACTATCAAAAACACTAAATGTATGCGCCTTGTTTCTAAACATATAAGGCACACTAAACACTTTGTATTCTGGAATAAAATTTTCTAAAACTGCTGCAGAAACCTTTGTAATATCTAAACTACCTATTTGCAACAATTCTAAACATTCTCTTTCTCCACCTAATTGACTACTTGGATAAATATTAACAATTAATTTACCGCCCGACTTTTCTTTTAGTTTTTCTCCTAAAATAACCATGGCTTTGTGCACCGGGTGCTGCGTATCTAAACTATGGGCTAATTTTAAAACTTTTGTTGTTTTTTCGGTCTTACATCCAACTAAAAATAAAGAAAGAGTGATGAGTAAAACGGTAAAAAAAGTATTCCTATTTATCATTATATATTGATTTATAGTATTTTTATTATCAATGGATTATTAATCTTTTTGGCAAATCCTTCTAAATAAGACTCCCAATCTGTTTGCGTTTTAAATTGATTACTCTTTTTCCAACCAAAGCCTGCGTAATAAATTACTTTTTGACCAATAACTTTTAGATTTGTAAAGAAATTACTTTCATCCTTTTTTGAGGTAAGATATACTTCTGAATTGATAAAATAAGCATCTGAAGCTACAACACCTTGCCCTAATTCTGAATCATCTAAAGGTTCCCAATAGCTTATCCAATTATTATTGGCAGATGTTTTACCATCCTTTTTATGTAAGGTTAACCCAACTGAAATGGTATCTGTACCTTTTAAAGCTACCTCATAACGAGATAAATTTTGACCATAATCTAAAGAAATGTGTTTGGTTTCTGTAATCTCTTTTCCATTTGCATCCCAATTAGCATAGGTTAAAACAAAACTTGTTCTAATAGGTCCTGTGGTAATTGTTTTATAGCTTGTAAAATTTTTAGAAAAATAATAAGACGTATCTACTTTAACTGCAATTCCGCCAACTCCTCTACTAACTCCAACATGAAAATTATCTAAACCTTCACCATGATCTTTATGGTATGCACCTTTTTCTGTTTCGGCTTTTTTGTACCATTTATTAATAATTGGATAATCAACTCGTTTTAACCAAGCATCCATTCCACTTGTTAAAGTACCTCCTTTTACACCGTCTTCAATCATTTTTTGAGCTACTGGTCCAAAAGTTCTAAAGGCAACTCTATTGTTTTCCCAGGCATAATCGTCTGTTCTTTCTGGTACAAAACGAGAATAACAAGTTTCTACCACAGCATCTTGTTTCTGGTGTGAACTTAATAAAAGATACTTTTTAGTAGAATTTGCTTCTATTTTTGGTTGAAATAATAATACATCATTTTTTCCATCAAAATTAGTATCAACTAATTGAAAAATAATTTTTTCTTCAGAATTTTCTTCAGAAATCTTATAATGTTTAACCTCAAAATTAGAAATATCTATTTCTACGGTTTCAAATTCTCTATCAATATTGAGTGGATTTTTTATTTCAATAGTTGAAAGTACTTGTGCTTTTTTATCACAATTGATAAAAAGAGATAATGCTAAAAAAAATAGGGCTACTTTTTTCATTATTCTTCGTTTGAAGGTTTACCAATAGTTGCCAAAATACCACCATCAACATATAAAATATGTCCGTTTACAAAATCACTCGCTTTAGATGACAAGAAAATTGTTGCACCAGCCAAATCATTTGGATCTCCCCATTTTTTTGCTGGTGTTCTATTTACTATAAAATCGTTAAACGGATGTCCGTCTACACGAATAGGAGCTGTTTGCGAAGTTGCAAAATACCCGGGTCCAATTCCGTTTACCTGTACATTAAAACGTGCCCATTCTGTAGCCATGTTCTTGGTTAACATTACCAAACCACCTTTTGCTGCTGCATAGGCACCAACGGTATTTCTACCCAACTCACTCATCATAGAACAAATATTAATGATTTTACCTGCTTTACGCGCTATCATTCCTTTAACAACGTGTTTAGAAACAATAAAAGGACTCACTAAATCTATATCTATTACTTGCTTAAAGTCGGCCACTTCCATATCTACTAATGGTGTTCTTTTAATAATACCAGCATTATTTACTAGAATATCAATAGCACCAACTTCTTCTTCAATCTTTTTTATACTAGCAATTACTTGTGTTTCATCGGCTACATTAAACCTGTAACCAAACGCTGTAATTCCTTCTTTTTGATATGCTGCAACCGCATTATCAATTTTTTCTTGTGATGAATTTCCATTCACAACAATCGTAGCACCAGATTTACCCAAACCCATTGCCATTGCCATTCCTAAACCATGCGTTGCCCCTGTTACTAAAGCAACTTTTCCTGTAATATCAAATAAAGTTTGTGACATTTTTTTTATCTTAAATCTGTTATTTTAGCTACATCCATATCGTTGTAATCTAAATTTTCTCCTGCCATTCCCCAAATAAATGTATAATTTGATGTTCCTGATCCTGAGTGAATTGACCAAGGTGGAGAAATTACTGCTTGGTGATTTTGCATCCAAATATGACGTGTTTCTTGTGGTTGTCCCATAAAGTGACATACCGCTTGATCTTGAGGAATATCTAAATAATAATACACTTCCATTCTTCTATCATGCACATGTGCTGGCATTGTGTTCCAAACAGAACCTGTTTTTAACTCTGTCATCCCCATTTGTAATTGACAAGTAGTTACAATACCTCCAATAATCATTTGGTTTACCGTTCTGTGATTTGCTGTTTCTAAACTTCCTAATTCTATTTTATTAGCAGCTTCTTTTGTAACATGTTTTGTTGGAAATGCAGTATGTGCTGGTGCAGAATTGATATAAAATTTTGCAGGGTTATTAGCATCATCACTAGTAAAAACAACATCTTTTGCACCTTTACCAATGTATAAAGCATCTTTATGATTCATTTTAAAAACGTCCCCATCAACAGAAATACTTCCGCTAGCTCCTGCATTTATAATTCCCATTTCTCTTCTTTCTAAGAAAAAATTAGCTTTTAAAGGATCTATAGTTTCTAATTTTAATGGTGCTGTTGGTACTGCTCCACCAGCAATATACCTATCGTAATGTGTATATGTTAGTTTTATTTTTCCTGCTTCCATTAAATCAGGAATTAAAAACTCGTCTCTTAATTCTTGAGTATCGTATTTTTTTACTGTTTGCGGACTTGAAGCGTATCTTGTTTCGAAAGTTGTTGCCATAATATTTTATTTTATAATTTTTTACCTCATAAGCTTTTAAACTTATGAGGTGTAATTTTTATTCTTTTTATAATGAACGTCTAATTCCTAATTCTAATCCTCTTAATTCTGCCAAACCACGCAAGCGACCAATACCAGAGTAACCCGGATTTGTTTTTTTCTTTAAATCGTCTAACATTTTATGACCATGATCGGGTCTAAAAGGCATTCTTACATCTTGCCTACCAGCAGCAATTCTTTTTTGCTGTTCTAAAATTAAAGCTTTCATTACAGCATACATATCTACGTCTCCGTCTAAATGATCTGCTTCATGAAAATTACCTTCTGCATCTCTTTTTGTTGCACGTAAATGAATAAAGTGTATTCTATCTCCTAAACGCTCTACCATACCTGCTAAATCGTTATCTGCTCTTACACCAAAAGAACCTGTACAAAAAGTTAACCCGTTATTTTGTGAAGGAACAGCTTCGTATAAATCTACAATATCTTGCTCTGTAGATACCACTCTAGGTAAACCTAAAATAGGAAAAGGAGGATCATCTGGATGAATGCACATTAAAACACCTGCTTGTTCTGCAGCAGGAATAATTTCTGATAAAAATGAAAATAGGTTGGCTTTTAATTCTTTTGGACCTACGTTTTTATACGTTGCCAAAATAGCATTAAACTCTTCTAAAGAATATCCTTCTTCTGCTCCAGGTAAACCTGCAATAATATTTCTAATTAAAGTTTTTTGATCTTCTGCTGATGAGTTTTTTAAAAATTCTGCTGCTTTTTGTTTCTGAGCATCAGAATATTCATTTTCCGCACCTGGTCTTTTTAACAAATACAATTCGAAAGCGGCAAAAGCGGCTGCTTCAAAACGCAATGCTGTAGAATTATCAGACACTTCATAATCTAAGTTTGTACGTGTCCAATCTAAAACGGGCATAAAATTGTAACAAACAATATCAATACCGCATTTACCTAAATTTAAAAGTGTTTCCTTATAATTATCAATATACAATTGATAATTACCAGATTTTGTTTTAATGTTTTCATGAATTGGCACAGACTCTACTACAGACCACGTTAACCCTACATTTTCTATAATATCTTTTCTTTTGGTGATTTCTTCAACCGTCCAAACTTTACCATTTTTAATATGATGTAATGCAGAAACAACACCTGTTGCTCCCGATTGTTTTATATCTGATAAAGAAACTGGGTCGTTAGGTCCATACCAACGCCAAGTTTGTTCTAAATTTTGTCTCATTTTATTACTTTTTATTAAACACCGCTATAAGCAGCAAACCCACCATCAATTGGTACTACAACACCTGTTACAAATTTTGATCCTTCACCACACAACCATAATGTAGTACCCACTAAATCTTCTGGTTCTCCATAGCGGCTCATAGGCGTTTGATCTATAATTTGTTGCCCTCTTTGTGTTAAGCTTCCATCTGCTTCTGTTAACAAGCTTCTGTTTTGATCTGTTAAGAAAAAACCAGGAGCCAATGCGTTTACACGAATACCTACTTTAGAAAAATGAACTGCCAACCATTGTGTAAAATTAGAAACGGCTGCTTTAGCCCCACTATAAGCTGGTATTTTTGTTAATGGAGTAAATGCATTCATAGAAGAAATATTTAAAACAGAACACCCTTCTCTACCAACCATATCTGTTGCAAAAACCTGAGTTGGAATTAAAGTTCCTAAAAAGTTCAAGTTAAATGTAAACTCGATTCCTTTTGGATCTAAATCGAAAAAAGTTTTAAAACCTTCTGTTTTATTTGCTAAATCTTCTAATTCTAAAAACGGATTTGAAGTAGTCCCTAAAGGATGATTACCTCCTGCTCCATTAACCAAAATATCTACTTTACCAAAAGCTTCGTTTACCACTTTTTTAGCCTCTATTAAAGAATCTTTTTCTAAAACATTGGCGGCAACACCTATTGCTTTTCCTCCTGCACTATTAATTTCTTTAGCTACTTTATCTGCAGCATCTTTTCTTAAATCTAAAACAGCAACATTATTTCCTTGCTTTGCAAGTGCCAAGGCCAATGTGCTACATAAAACTCCTCCAGCTCCAGTTAATACAATTGTTTTATTCATTATTAAACTTCTTAATTTATTAAAATTATTAATTGTGTGTTTTCGTGTGCGTACACAAATGTAACAAAAAAAAATCGTGTGCGTACACTAAATTATTATTTTTTTACCTAAATTGCCTAAAATTAAGAAGAAGACCTTATCCAGTTTTTTTACACAAAAACCAACATAAAACACTAGAGATTACCACTTTAAAAATGATTACAATAAAAGATATTGCAAAAGAAGCCAACGTTTCTGAAGGCACCGTAGATAGAGTGATACACAACAGAGGTGGTGTTTCTAAAAAAACAGAAACTAAAATTAGAAAAATACTAGATCATCATAATTTTAGTGTAAACCCTGTTGCTAGTGCTCTTGCAATGAAAAACAAACACCAAATATCAGTTCTTATTCCTGAATACAAAGAGGATGACCTTTTTTGGAAATCACCCTACCTGGGTATCTTAAAAGCGGCAGACGATGTTAAGAGTTATGGAGTACAAATTAATATTTTTACATTTAATCAATACGATCCTCTTTCTTATTTTAATACTTTTAGAACTTTATTAGCCACAAACCCAACAGCGGTTATAATGGTTCCTAATTTTTCTAAAGAAACGCATACAATTGTTACTCAATTAGAAACGTTAAACATTCCTTACTTATTTTTAAATATTGATATTAAAGGTTTTAACAACATCGCTTATGTTGGTCAAGATTCTTATACTGCAGGTTATATTGCTGGTAAATTAATGCATTTTAATACTCCAAAATCTTCAGAGTTTTTAATTATTCAATCTAGATATAATATTACCAAAAATAATGCTGTTTCTAATAGAATTAAAGGTTTTAATAACTATTTTTTAAAAAATAAAATTAATTCTAAAACTCAAACTTTAAAAATTGAAAATTTAAATAATACTTTAGAAACAAAAGAAATAATAAACAACTACTTAAAAATTCATACAGAAATTAAAGGAATTTTTGTACCATCGAGTAGAATTTATATTGTGGTTGAATGTTTAGAAAATAGCCATTTAAAAAACATAGATTTAATTGGTTTTGACAATACACCACAAAACACCGAGTGCTTATTAAACGACCATGTGTCTTTCTTAATCTCTCAAAAACCGTTTGATCAAGGTTATGAAGCTATCAGATTATTTTCTGATTATTTAATTTATAATAAAATACCAAATGCTAAAATTCATCTTCCAATAGATATTCTTATTAAAGAAAATGTAAAATATAATATGCAAAATGATTTTATTCATGAAAGTGATTTACAAAAAACTTCATAAAAAGCATATTATTCATATTTAACCTTTTATTTTAAAATTACAAGTCTAATTTATGAATATTAAACATCTATTATTTGTTTTCTCTTTTACGATAAATTGCTTTTTTAGTTATTCTCAATCAGAAGAAATTCAATTTAACCACATATCTACTTCAGATGGGCTCTCGCAAAGTTCTGTGATTGCAATTCATCAAGATAAACTGGGACAAATGTGGTTTGGCACAAGAGATGGTTTAAATAAATATGATGGTAATACTTTTACTATTTATAGAAATATTCCTGGAGACAAAAACTCTATAAGTAACAACGATGTATCATCAATAGTAGAAGATAAAGATGGCTTTATTTGGATTGGTACTTATAATGGTTTAAATAAGTACGACCCCAAAAAAAACACTTTTACCAACTACTTACACAACAACAAAACAAACTCTTTAAGTAACAATACTATTTGGGATATTAAAGAAATGTCTAACGGAGAAATCTGGATAGCAACCTCTAACGGACTATCTATCTACAATAAAAAAACAGACTATTTTGTAAATCTCTATCATAACAATACAAATAACCAAAGTTTAGCAAGTAATTTTGTTTCATCAATATTAGAAACTAAAGAAAACACCATTTACATTGGTACAAATAAAGGATTGAGTACAGTAACTAATAGAATAAAAGAGACTTTTAATTTTAAAAATTACACAGATATTCACATTCAACAATTAATAGAAAATGTAGATAAAACCATTTTAATTGCCACCAAAAATAAAGGAGTTTTATTTTTTAATCCTATTAAAAAAGATGTAAAAAACTTTTTATCAGAGAGTAATCAAAAAAAAGTATTTAATGATGTTAGACAACTTATTTTTGATCGCAAAAATCAACTTTGGATAGGTACTTATAACGGTTTATACGTTCTTGATAAAAACAAAAAAATACAAACCTTAAAAAACAATACAAACAACTCTAAAAGCTTAAGTAAAAATAGTATTAAATCTATACTAAAAGACAAAAAAGGATCTATTTGGGTGGGCACCTATTACGGAGGTGTAAATATTTGGGATGAAGAAAACAGTAATTTTATTAATTTTTCTGAGAACAATAACTTAAAAAAAATTAACTACAATGTTATTAGTTCTATTGAAACCTATAATAATTTATTATTTTTTGGAACCGAAGGAAGAGGAGTAAATATTTTTAATACAAAAACAAATAATTTAAAATATTTAGACCAAAACAACAATTCTATTTTACCTAATAAAAACATAAAATCTCTTTTTGTTGATAAAAACTTACTATGGATTGGTACCTTTAGTAATGGCATTGCCATTTACGATTTAAACAAAAAAAGTATAAAAAATGATGAAAGCACAAAAGTAATTAGAGATTTATTACAAGATAAAAATGTGTATTCCATAAAAAAAGATTCAGAAAACACGCTTTGGTTTGGTGTATTTGGTTTTGGTGTTGTTAAGTATAACACAAAATTAAAAAGCTATAAAATATTTAAAAACATTTTTTCTGATGATGGTTCTTTAACAAATAATTTAGTAAGATCTTTAACCGTAGACTCTAAAAATAACGTTTGGGTTTGCACGCAAAGAGGGTTAAATAAAATTACAAATAACCATAAAATTCAAAGATATTTTTATGATAATAATACGCAATCTGGCGATGACATTTCTACTGTTTTTGAAGATAAAAATAAAACAATTTGGGTAGGCACAAAGGCAAAAGGCTTGTTTAAACTAGATGATACTATTTTTAAAAAGATTGCCATTCATGGTAAAAAAAATAATATTTCTAATGTTCATAGTATTTTAGAAGACGAAGAAAAAAATCTTTGGATTAGTACTAACGAAGGAATAATTAAATACAATATAGACACAAAAAAATCAACAACATACAATCAAAAAGACGGATTAATAAGTAATGAATTTAATGACAACTCAAGCCTAAAAATTAAACCTTCGCAATTCTATTTTGGCGGACCAAATGGGGCAACTTCTTTTAACACAGATAACCTTAAAACAAATACCTATATTCCACAAGTTTTAATAACAGATTTTAAAATAAAAAATAAATCTGTAAAAGTTAAAGATGCTTCTAACATTTTAAAAAACACAATTGGTTATACAGAGCATATTTCATTATCTTATGAAGAAGGAAACTTTTCTATTTACTTTTCAATTCCTAACTTTATAAATGCAAAAAATAACACCTATCAATATCGCTTAAAAGGATTAGAAAAAGAGTGGATATTTACCTCAGATAATTCAGCATCTTATACACTACAAAATCCTGGAAATTATATTTTTGAAGTAAAAGGGGCCAACAATGATGGCTTTTGGAACACAAAACCCACCATACTAAATATAAATGTTAGTCCTGCACCTTGGAGAAGTTGGTGGGCTTTTTTGTTATATGGATGCATTATTGCCACGGCACTTTATTTTTTAATTCAAATACAAAAATCTAAAACACAATTAAAATATAAATTAGATTTAGAACTTTTAGAAAACACAAAAATTGAAGAGAATAATAGAGCTAAACTAGAATTCTTTACAAATATTTCTCATGAGTTTAGAACTCCCCTAACCCTAATACTAGGTCCTTTACAACAAATACTAACAAATTACAAAGGCAGCAGTAAAATGTATAAAAAGTTATTGGTTGTAGAAAATAGTGCAAACCATTTACTACAATTAATTAACCGATTAATGGATTTTAGAAAGCTCGAAAAAAATCTATTTAAATTAGAAGCCGCAGAAGGTAATATTGTTAAATTCTTAAAAGAAATCTTTTTATCATTCTCTGAATACGCTAAAAACGGAAATTACGATTTTAATTTTCACACCACAGATGACAACATATTAGTTTATTATGATCGTTATAAATTAGAACGTGTTTTTTATAACTTAATTTCTAACGCCTTTAGATACACCCCACAAAATGGATCAATACAGATACATGTAAAAAAAGAAAACAATACCGTTATTATATCTGTAGAAGATACAGGTGTTGGAATATCCGAAGAAAATAAACAAAAAATATTTGATCGTTTTTTTGAAGTTACCGCAAACAATAACCCCGAAAAAGATTACAATAAAGGAACTGGAATTGGTTTATCTATTGCAAAAAATATTGTAACTCTTCATAAAGGAAACCTAGAGGTTAAAAATAATAAAAATGATAAAGGTTCTATTTTTAGTGTAATTATACCCTTAGGAAAACATCATTTAAATGAAGATGAAATTATACAAAACTTTAAATTTAGCGATGATGTTTCTCAATACATTACACAACTAAATGAACCCGTTGTTATTTTAGAAGATAATTTATCTGATAAAATAACCGACCCAAACAAAGACACTATTCTACTCGTAGAAGATAACAAGCCTTTGCGTAAATTTATGAAAGATTTGCTAAAAGAAAATTACAATATTTTAGAAGCAGAAAATGGAGAAATTGCATTAAATTGTGCTATAAAAAATGTACCAAATCTTATTGTAAGTGATGTAATAATGCCTGTAATGGTAGGTACAGAACTTTGTTCTGAAATTAAAAGTAACATAAAAACAAGCCATATTCCTATTATTCTTCTAACCTCTAGGTCTTCCTTAATTTATAAATTAGAAGGTTTAGAAAGTGGTGCAGATTCTTACATCAGTAAACCTTTTAATGTTGATGAATTTAAAATAAAAATTAAAAATTTATTAAATACAACTAATCGACTAAAAGAAAAATTTTCTAGTAGTGAGGCACTATTTCAAAATGAACTTGTAATTTCTTCTTTAGACGAAAAATTATATAAAAAAGCCTTAGAAATTGTAGAAGCTAATATTTCTAATGAAGAATTTGATATTCCTTATTTTTGTTCGGAATTAGGTGTTAGTAGAACGATGCTTTTTATAAAAATTAAAGCATGGACCAACTTTACTCCAAATGATTTTATTCAACATTTTAGAATGAAACGTGCCACACAATTACTAGAACAGGGTAAAATTAATGTTTCTGAAATTAGTTGTAAAGTTGGCTTTAAAAATCCTAAATATTTTAGCAAATGCTTTGTTAAAAAATTTGGAGAAACCCCTACTCAATATTCAAATAAATTTTCTAACTACTAGTTAGCAATATATTTTTACCTTAATATGCCTTTATATATAAAGGTTTGTACGTTTTTACTACCTATTCTGTATTTCTATTTCCAGAGTTTAAATTAATTTTATAAAAAAGGAAATAATCTTTTAAATAAAGAACTATTCATATACATAGTACTCTTTTTATAAGTGCAATTCTCTTTAATTTTAATACTGTAAACCACTATGGTTTACTATTTTTTTAATCAATTAATATCTAATTTTATGTCTAAAAAAAATTCAATTAAAAAGCTTTCGCTTTTCTTCTTACTTTTTGTGCCATTGGTAATAATGTCTCAACAAAAAGTAACGGGTACAGTAACAGATAAGGTCACAGGAGGCACTATTCCAGAAGTAACAATTCAAGTAAAAGGAACAACAATTGGTACTGTCACAGATTTTGATGGATTTTATACTATTACAACAAAAAAAGCTAATGATATATTAATTTTCAGCTATTTAGGTTATGAAAAACAAGAAGTAATGGTTAAAGGTAAAACAACTATTAATATTGGTTTAGTAGAAAATTCAAGTGCATTAGATGAAATTGTTGTTGTAGGTTATGGTTCTCGTAAAAAAAGCGACATAACAGGGGCTGTTTCTTCTGTAAAATCAGAAGAATTAAATGCTTTTCCTGTCTTAAATGCAGCACAAGCTTTACAAGGTAGAGCTGCAGGTGTGGTTGTACAATCTAACAATGGTGGTGAGCCTGGAGCGCCAATCAATATAAAAATTAGAGGAAACACTTCTATTAACGCAAGTAGTTCTCCTCTAATTGTTGTAGATGGTTTTGTAGGTGCAACAATGCCACAACCAAACGACATTGAGTCTATGGAAGTTTTAAAAGACGCCTCTGCAACTGCCATCTATGGTTCTAGAGGTTCTAATGGGGTTGTTATGGTAACTACCAAAAAAGGTAGAACGGGTAAAATATCTGTAGAATTTAATACTAATTACTCTGTACAAAACACCGCAAATGAGTTAGATTTATTAAATGCAACTGAATTTGGAGCTTATCAAACAGCAATAAACCCAGGGTACACAAAAGGAACTGCTAATACAAATTGGCAAGATTTATTATATAGAGCAGGTACTACACAAAACCATCAATTCTCTTTTTCTGGTGGAAGTGAAAACATTAACTTTTATGCTTCTGCTACTTATTTTAAACAAGAAGGTGTTATTATAAACTCTCAATTTGAAAAAGTATCTTTCTTATCAAATATTGATGCACAAGTAACTGATAAATTAAAATTAGGGTTAAATCTTTTTGGCAGTAGAGGCGATAAAAACGGAGTGCCTACACAATCTACAGGTGAAACTGCTAATGGTGGTGGAGATGATGTTGTGTCTTTAAGCTTTCGTTTTTCTCCAGATTTAGGTATCTTAGATGCAAACGGCCAAAATACTGTTAATTCTATAGGTGATAACGTAGATAACCCATACGCAATTGCAACGGAAGGTATTAATGAAACAAAAACAGATAATTTTAGAGCCAACATGTATGCTAATTATGATGTTTTAGAAAACCTTGCTTTTAAAACTACTTTTGGTTTAAGTACTGCCAATGGTACAGAAGGTGTTTTTAGACCCTCTACATTAATTACTACTGCTGGTGGTAGTACAGGTGGTAGAGCTACAATTACAAACTATAAAAGAACCACCGTATTAAGTGAAAATTACTTAACTTATAATACAGAAATAGGTAAAGGTAACTTAACTTTATTAGCAGGTTATTCTTATCAAAAAACATCTACAGATCGTTTTTCTGCAGGAGCAGAAGGGTTTACTTCTGATTCTTTCTCTTATTATAATTTAGGGTCTGGAGCAACACAATTAATTCCAACATCATCTTTATCAGAATCAGAAATTCAATCTCAATTTGGTAGGGTAAACTACGATTATAATGATAAATATTTAATAACAGCTACTGTAAGAAGAGATGGAGCTTCTAATTTTGCTGCTAATGAAAAATATGCAATTTTCCCTTCTGGTGCTTTAGGTTGGAAAGTATCTAATGAAAACTTCTTAAAAAACAGTGAAACTATTTCTAATTTAAAGTTAAGAGCAAGTTACGGTGTTACTGGTAATCAATCTATTGCTCCTTATCAATCATTATCTAGTTTTGGTTCTGTATATACTCCTATTAATGGATCAACAGTAATTAATGTTACCCCAAACCAAGTTGCTAATCCTAATTTAAAATGGGAATCTTCTTACCAAACAAATGTTGGTTTAGATTTAAGTATGTACAATAGTAAAGTTTCTCTTTCCTTAGATTATTATAATATAAATACTAAAGATCTTATTATACAAGATTCTAGTCAACCACAATATTTAGGTTTTCTAACTCCAGCTAGTTTAAGAAATGTTGGTGAGGTAAATAACAAAGGTTTTGAAATTACTTTAAATACAAGAAATATAAGTAACGACAATTTTACTTGGACAACAGACTTTAACTGGTCTACCAATAAAAATAAATTTGTTACATTATTAAATGGTCAAGATATATTTCAAGATGCCTCTCCTGGTTATTTTAACATACCACGTACACATGTTTTAAGAGAAGATGAAGCTGTGGGTGTTTTTTGGGGGTATGAATACCAAGGAGTTTACCAAGGAGGTACTTTACCTGCAGGAACTGCAATTTTAGCAGGAGCAACAACAGGAGATCAATTATTTACAGATGTTGATGGTAGTGGTGAAATAACGACTGCAGATCAAAAAATAATAGGAGACCCTAACCCAGATTGGACCATGGGTATTACAAATAATTTTACCTATAAAAACTTTGATTTAAATATCTTTTTTCAAGGTTCTCACGGTGGAGAAATTATGAATCTAACGAATGTACAGTTAGCTAATGGAGATTCTAATACAACTAGAGATTTATTTAATAATGCTTGGACACCAACAAACACAGATACAAATGTACCTTCTGCTAAACTTAGAGGAAAACAAATTTCATCTCGTTTTGTAGAAGACGGTAGCTATATTAGATTAAAAAATATAGCATTGGGTTATAATTTACCATCAAGTGTAACAGAAAAATTAGGGATGGATAATGTAAGGTTAGCTATTAGTGGGCAAAATTTATTGACTTTTACTAATTACTCAGGGTTAGACCCAGAGGTAAGCTACTTTGGTGCTGGAGGAGGAAATAGTTCTGATAGTAATACTTTTAATGGCTTTGACTTTGGTAATTATCCAACAGTACAATCTGTTAACTTTAGTCTTAATATAAAATTTTAATCCATAATTTAAAAACGTATAAATATGAAAACATATAAATATATATTCTTATTATTGATGAGTTTATCAATAATTGGATGTTCTAATTTAGAAGAAGAACCTATAGGCTTATTAGCTCCAGATGGTTTTTTTAATACTCCAAAAGACATACAAACAGCTGTAAATGCTGCTTATGGACATATGACCCATGAAAAATTTTGGGGAAGAAAAATGTCTTTACCTTTAATGTTGCGAAGCGATATGGTAGCTATTGGAGACCTAACAACATCATCTAGAAGAGTTGAACATGATGAATTTACTGTTGCTGCCGACAATGGTATGGTTGAAGGCTATTGGCTTAGAGTTTATCAAATTATTGCAGCTTCTAATCAAGCAATTGCAGGTGCAGAAGATGTAAATGTAGATGAAAACGTAAAAAACCCAGTTACAGCACAAGCTTATTTTACAAGAGCTTTTGCCTACTTTCATTTAGTAAGACAATTTGGGGATATACCTTATATAGACAAACCCGTAACAGACTTAACAACCACCAGTTCTCTTAGTAAAACAGCTGCTGCTGATGTATATAAAAACATTATTGCAGATTTACAATTTGCAAAAAAATGGTTACCAAATACGCAAGCTGGTAGATCTTTACCTGCAAAATCTGCAGCTCATTCTTATTTAGCCTTGGTGTATTTAACAATAGGAGATTATGATAATGCTTATAAAGAAGCTAAAGGTGTTATAGATAATGAAGGTATTTATAATTTAGGTTTAGAAGCAGACTTTCAAGATTTATTTAACTCTTCTAAAGTAGACGCTTCTAAGGAGCCAATATTTGTTTTAGATTTTATTGGTGCTAGTGACGGAGATGACGGTAGAGATTACCAAGCAGCTTTAACAGGTCTTAGAGATGACGAACAATACCCTAATGTATCTGGTGGTGGTTGGTCTGTAGCCGTACCTACTCTTGCTGTTTACAATACTTGGGATGATAGAGATTACAGAAAAGCTGTAAGTTTTGATAATACTGCCGTTTTTAATGGTGCCGTAAAACCATATACTGTTTTTAAAGAAAACGGAGGAAGTGGTAGAGGTGTTAACAGACCGCATATTGCAAAATATACTCGTTTTAACGGAACCTCTGCAACAGGTAACGGTAGAGCTTCTAACAATAATTATATAATGATGAGATATGCAGAAGTATTATTAATTGCTGCCGAAGCATTAAATGAAATTTCTCCTGGTTCTGCAGAAGCACATGGTTACGTAAATAGAGTTAGAGCAAGAGCCAGAAACGGTGCTGCTTTTCCAGCAGATGTTTCTGGTTTAAACCAAGATGATTTTAGAACCATGGTGTTAGAAGAACGTAAATGGGAACTTGCTTTCGAGTTTAAAAGATGGTACGACATTACTAGAAGAAAAATGGCAAACCCAGAAAATGGTGATGTATTTGGTACAAGCGGGTTAGAGTACAGACCTAACTTTGATGTTAATAGAGATTATTTATATCCATTACCAGCAGATGAGTTAGCAAGAAATACAAACCTAATGCCAAACAATTCTGGATACTAAAATATTAGTTGGTTGATTATTTGAATTGAGATTATTTTGGGTTTGCATCTTTTTTAAGTTGCAAACCCAATTTTGGTTTTATTTTAAAAATTCAACATATTATTTTTGCTTTATTTTATTGTTCGATACAAAGTCAATATCCAATTAATGGTAGAATGTAATCAAACCATAAAGTTCAAACAATTAAAATTTAGAAGTAACCTATATTTCGGATTCTTTAAAATATAAAAAAACTTCTAAAACATCCGTTTAAACAACTATTAATAAAAGAGCTGTATCATTTTACACCCTTTTTCGTATTTCTATTTATTATATTTAAAATACATTTAAACCGAATAACTCACATCTTTTACATTTTAAATTTTATGATAAAAAAAACCCATATTAAATTCTTTTTTATAATATTAAGTTTTCTTGTTTCTTGTAAAACTGAGAAAAAAGAACGCTATAATTCTCAAAAAAAATTAGAAAATAGATATACTAAACTTCTACTTTACAAAGTAGACTCTTTAGCCTTTCCAAGAAGCTATAACCCAAAAGAAAAAAAAATAAAAAAAGTACCTTCTAAAGATTGGACTAGCGGTTTTTTTGCAGGAAATATCTGGCAGATTTATCAGATTACAGGAAACCCAAAAGACAAAGAATTAGCACAAAAATGGACTGCTTTTATAGAAAAAGAAAAGTACAATGATAAAACTCACGACATGGGTTTTAAAGTTTATAATAGCTTTGGACAAGCATTAAAACATAATAACAATCAAAAATATAAAGATATTATTGTTAAAAGTGCACAAACACTTAGCTCTAGATTTAATAAAACTGTTGGAAGTATTCGTTCTTGGGATTTTAATAAAGATAAATGGAATTTTCCTGTTATTATAGATAACATGATGAATTTAGAATTACTGTTTGAAGCTTCTAAGATTTCTAATGACAGTACTTTTTATAAAATTGCAGTAACACATGCAAATACCACATTAAAAAATCACTTTAGAGAAGACAATAGTTGTTTTCATGTATTAGACTACAATCCAGAAAATGGAGCTATTAGAATGAAAGTAACACATCAAGGTTATAGCAACAACTCTTCTTGGGCTCGTGGTCAGGGGTGGGCCATTTATGGTTTTACAATGGCGTATAGATACACAAAAGATAAAAAATATTTAGAGCAAGCAAAAGCAACAGCTAATTTTTTCTTAAACCATAAAAATTTACCTGAAGATGGTATTCCGTATTGGGATTTTGATGCTCCTAATATTCCTAATGAACCAAGAGATGTTTCTGCTGGGGCAGTTGTAGCCTCCGCATTGGTAGAACTTTATGAATATACAAAAAACGAAACATACCTTAATTACAGTAAAAAATTCATGAATAATGTACAAACAGAAAAATACATTTTACCTGAAACTCTAGACATACCTTTTATTTTAGATCACAGTTCTGGAGATTGGTCTAAAAGATCAGAAATGGATGCGCCAATTGTATATGGCGATTATTATTTTCTAGAAACTAAGTTAAGGCTAAAATCACTCAAATAATAAATGACAAAACAGGACAGTTAAAAAATAAGACTAAAATATTTTTGATCTATAAAACATTAAATATGATTTTAAAAACAACTCCCTATCACTTATTAACTATATGTACTTTTATTCTATTTTCATGTACTTCTAAAGATGTTACAAATAAAACCATAGAAAGAACAAAAACCAATATCAACCTAAATTGGATGTATTTAGAAAATGATACCGAAAACATTTCTGAAGCTTTAAATACTAATAATTGGAAAAATATAAATTTACCTCATTCTTGGAATAGTCTAGATGCAACAGATTTAGAGCCTGGTTATAGAAGAAGTGGCAGTTGGTATAAAAAAACGATTGATATTTCTCTTACCCCTAACACAATCTACGAATTGTATTTTGAAGGTGTAAATATAACCTCTAAAATATATGTAAATGGGAATAAGATAGGCACCCATATTGGTGGTTACATTGGTTTTACTTTTGATATTTCTAATGCACTAAAAAATGGTGAAAATGAAATTATAGTTAGAGCTGATAATAGTTATGACCCAGAAATTATTCCATCACAAAAAAGTGATTTCTTTATCTTTGGAGGAATTACTAGAGACGTTTGGCTGCAAACAAAACCAAAAACACATTTAGCAAATTTAAAATATATAACTCCAAATGTTTCTAATGAAAAAGCAAATTTAGAAGGAACCGTAGATGTTGTAAACGCTAATAATACTTCTAAAATAAAAGCTTCTTTAATAGATGCTGATGGAAAAACAGTTACAGAGAAAGAGTTTTCGGTTGCAGATAATTCAGCAAAAATCAATTTTAAAAATATTGAAAACCCTAAATTATGGGATACCGAAAATCCTAACTTATACACAATTGAAGTTTCTTTAGTTGATAAAAATGAAATAACTACAGATAAAATCTCAGATAAAGTTGGTTTTAGATGGTTTGAATTTAAAGAATATGGCGCATTTTTTTTAAACGGAAAACGCTTACTTTTAAGAGGAACTCACAGACATGAAGAACACGCTGGTGTTGGTGCTGCAATGAGCAACGAGCAACATAGAGCAGACATGGAACTCATTAAAGAAATGGGAACTAACTTTGTACGTTTGGCACACTACCCACAAGACCCAGAAGTTTATAAAGCTTGTGACGAGTTAGGTTTATTAGTCTGGGATGAGTTACCTTGGTGCAGAGGCGGTGTTGGTAATGACAATTGGAAAAAAAACACCAAAAACATGTTAACAGAAATTATCAACCAAAACTACAATAGACCAAGTGTTATTATTTGGTCTTTAGGAAACGAGATGTATTGGTTGCCCGATTTTGAAAATGGAGGAGATATAAAAGAAATGAATTCATTTTTATCAGAAATAAACGATTTATCACATAAATTAGACCCAACTAGAAAAACTGCTATTAGAAAGTATTATGAAGGTGCAGATATTGTAGACGTCTTCTCCCCTTCTATTTGGTCTGGTTGGTATTCTGGAAGTTATAAAAGTTATCAAAAAGCCATCGATCAATATAAAAAAGAATACAAATCTTTCTTACATGCAGAATATGGTGGTTCTAGTCATTTAGGTCGTCATACAGAAAACCCAATTACGGGAGAAGGAAAGATTCAAGCAGATGGTTGGGAAGAAGCAATTGTACAAACAGATGTTGCTAATATTGCGCAAATTGGAGATTGGAGTGAAAACTACATTGTAGATTTGTTTGATTGGCATTTAAGAATCTCTGAAAATGACAGCACTTTTGTTGGGAATATTCAATGGGCTTTTAAAGATTTTGGTACACCATTAAGACCCGAAAATGCTATTCCTTACATGAATCAGAAAGGTTTGGTAGATAGAGATGGCAATAAAAAAGATGCATTTTATGTATTTAAAAGTTACTGGAGTAAAGATCCATTTACGTATATTGAATCTCATACCTGGACAGAGCGTCAGGGACCAAAAGGTTTGGCAAGAGACATTAGTGTTTACAGTAACTGTACAGAGGTAGAATTATCTTTAAACGGAAAAAGTTTAGGTACAAAAACAAGAAATACAAAACAATTTCCGGCTGCTGGTTTAAATTGGAGTTTGCAATTTAAAGATGGTGAAAACACATTGGTTTCTAAGGGTAAAACTACAGACGGAAAAATAGTATCAGACAAATTAATTGTTAACTATAGATATACAAAAAACGGAAAAGCAAAAGGGTTAAAACTATCTTACACAAACTTAGAAAATGGAAACTATTTAGTTACTGCCATTGCCCACGATTCTAAAGGATTACGTTGTTTAGATTATGAAGACAGAGTTTATTTTCAATGTTTATCTGGTGGCCAAACTATGAAGAGTTTAGGAACACCAACAGGAAGTGAATCTATACAAATGGCAAACGGTAAAGCTTCTATTGAAGTTAAAAGGAACACACAAAATAAACCATTAAAAATGATGGTTTTAAACCAAAATTTTAAAGGAACCTATCTTACCATTGAATAAAAATTTTAGTTGATTAATTTGAAAAAGAAATCTCATAATTTATTATTAAATAGTGGGGTTTCTTTTTTTTTTTGATAGAATATATTCATACAATTAACTGTATAAATTTAAACTCTTCAAATAAATACTACAGCAATTTTGGTTTACAAATGTATAAATAAAAGTATTTTTGCTTAAAACAGAAAAACCTTTATTAATTAATAAAAAAAAGGGGTTCTAATTAAAGATTATAAAAACAAATGAATTGCCCTTGTAATCCTGTAAAACTTTATAAAGATTGTTGCCAAAAAGCACATAATAACATAGAGAGTGTTACATCTGCAGAACAATTAATGCGCTCTAGATACAGTGCTTTTGTTTTAGCTGATATAAAATATTTACACAAAAGTCATCATAGTACTACAAGACTTTCTAAAAAAGAATACAAGGAATTAGAAAAATGGACAAAATCTGTAAAATGGGTTAAATTAGAAATAATAAACTCCACAGAAAGCACCGTGCGTTTTAATGCTTTCTTTTTAGAAAACGGAAATTTAGAAAGTATACAAGAAAATTCTACTTTTTGTAAAGAAAATGGATATTGGGTATATTTAGATGCAAAAAATGAAGTCAAATATTTATAAAAAATGACAGTTGAAGATTTAGTAGGTACATTTTCTATTATTGGAAGCAATCAAGATGATGAAAAAAACTCTTATAAAGGAGCTCTTAATTTGTCTTTAGATACTAATCATAGAATTATTGCTAAATGGTTGATTCATGATACTCAAGAACAATATGGAACAGGCTTTTTTAAGGATAATATTCTAGTTATCAACTTTAATTATAAAGGTTATAATGATAAAATATTTAAAGGCACTGTCGTTTACAAATGCTTAAATAAAGATATTCTAGAAGGTTTTTGGTCTGAAAAACTTGGAGACCCCAAGTTTTTGGGAATGGAAAACTGTTTTAGAGTAAAAAACTCTAAAACAGTTTTAAATTAATTTATTTAGGTACACTTGCCCTGTATATTTCTACTTGAGAGTTTGTTTCAATTTTATAAGAAGTATTTGGTTTAATAAGTATTGCTTGTCCTTTTTCTATAGCAATAGATTCATCACCTTGTAAAAGTGTAGCAGCTCCGTTTAAAGCCATTAATATTTCTACAGAATTAGAAACAGAAGTATGAGTTATTGCTTCTTTTAATTCAATTTTGCTTAATTCAAAATCTTTTGCAATGGTTTTAAAAACAACTTCACCATTTGCTTTATTTTCAACTCCGTTTAAAATATTAGGAATCGTTTCTTCAAATTTTGTGTTTTTTATAAGCTCCTCAACATCAATATGCTTTCTGGTTAATCCTGCTCTTAATACATTGTCAGAATTTGCCATTAACTCCATATTTACACCTTCTAAATAGGCATGAGGCACACCTGCATCCTGAAAAATTGCTTCTCCTCTACTTAAATTTAAAATATTAAAAAAGTAGATAGAAAAGATTCCTTTATCGATATCTTCAGAATCTTTATTGTCTAATGATTTAGCTGCCCAATAAGCTGGGGAAGACTTCTCTAATTCATTTTTTATAAATTTAGGAAGAATACGTTTTACCAAAGGTCTAAGAATTGTATTTACTTCTTTTTGACTATATTCCATCACTTTTTTATAAAGGACTAAATAACCATCTTCTAAAAAAGTAGTTAACAAGAAACTTAATTCTGCGGTTTCTTTTAAATTTTTTACTAATTTTTCTTGTTCTAAAAAACCATGTAACAACCAAAAATCGGTTAAAGCAATCATTATTTCTGGTTTATGATTTTCGTCTTTAAAATTTCTATTACTTGCTGTTAATGGAATACCTATTTCGTTTTCTTTTTTATATCCATTTTTTGCAGCTGCAATACTTGGATGTACTTGTATAGAAAGCATCTTATCAACATCTAAAACTTTAAATAAATAGGGTAATTTTCCAAAATTATTTACAACATCCGCTCCTAAATTTTCAATCGGGTTTTCATTTAAAAACTGATCTAAAGAAATACTTCCTTTAGCTGTAATTACTTTTGATGGTGCTTTTAAATGGGCACCTAACCAATATTCTGCATACGTTGTATTTGCTTCATTTTTTTCAGAAACTAAATTAGGAATAAAACTTTTTCCACCCCAATCATAATACTGTACCTGCCCAACTATCTTATAAAATTTATTGTCCTTTTTGCCTAAATTTTCAACCATCTTTATTTAACAATTTATTAATTCTTCAAGTGCATATACCTTTCTTAGTAATACTCTTTCATCTATTTTAAGCGCTAAATCATCATCAGATATTTTTAACATTTCCTTCATCAGACTTTTGTTAAAAATATTTTTCGGCGGCGTGTGCACTATTAAATTAATGTCTTCTGTTTTAGACAAAAAACGTACTCCTGCTTTTACGGCTGCCATTGATGCTTTTTCTTTTCTTAAGTTTAAAATAGAAATGTCAAATTTAGAAGATTCTTTTAATTTAAATAATAATTTTAGTATTTTATTGTCATTGCCATTATTAACTAGGCAAATTTTAAAATGTTTGTTAAAAAATGATTTTAAAGGTAATTTCTCTAAAACATCTATATCTTTTTTTTCGAAAACTACAATTACTCCTTTCTTCATATTTCTTTATTCTAATAGTTTCGGCACTCTTTAATACTCTTTTATAAAATGATTTACTTATCGTTTTTAATGAATTACTTTTTTTTACCTTTTCTATAAAACCAAGCTATCTGACCTAATTGCCCAACAATTTTAACAGAATCTTTCATAGATAGCTTAGATCCATCTGCATGAATCCATCTTTTTAAAGGTTGTTCACACAACATTTCTTTTGCTTTATCTAAGCCATAATGTAGTGTGATTCTTCTAAAAATTTCTACATCAAAAATCCATTGTGTTACAAATTTATCACCAAAAGAAACATCAATAACATCTTTATGAAAAATTTTAGCACCACATTGTGTGTCTTTAAAATCCATAGAAAGAATTTTTCTGATGATAAAATTAATCGTCATACTAATAATTTTTCTTGCAGATTCTTTGGTAATATTGGCTCCCATTCTACTAATTCTAGAACCACTTACTATTTTATACTTCGCATTATTTTCAATAGTGGTTACTAAATCATCAAAATCGGCTAAATCTGTAGATAAATCAGCGTCTAAAAAACCTATATAATCTAAATCTACTTGTTTAGCCATATAGAGCATCCCTTGTCTTACTGCTTCTGCTTTACCTCCATTTTTTTCACAATCGTACACGGTAATAAAATCTTCTCTTCCTTTTTTTAGCTTGTTTAAAACGTCTAGTGTTTTGTCTTTACTTCCGTCGTTTACAAAGCACAAATGATATCCAGAGTTTTTATCTATATAATCTGTAAACTCTTTACTTAGTAACCTTTCCTCTTCATTATAACAAGGTATAACCACGCCAACACATCTTTCTTGAATAATGGTATTTGAGTATTTTTTGGTAAGATCCATATTATCTGGAGCACCAATTAACCTTTTTGTTCTTAAACCAACTTCAGTTAAACTCAAAGGTTTTTTCATGTAATCATTTACCCCTAACTCAAAACCTTCCGTAATCATTTCATCATCTGTGTTACCAGATAAAATCATAATAGGTGTATTTGATTTTTTAACTTCTCTAATATGTCTTACAACATCTAACCCAGAAATAGTAGGCATATTTATATCAACAATAACTAAATCTGGCTGAAAAGAATCATATAATTCAATTCCTTTTATTCCATCTGTTTCTGTAATTACTTCATATCCCATTTCTTTTAATCTACTTTCTAATGGAATTAAGACTAATTTCTGATCATCTATCGCTAATATTTTCATGTTTGAAGCTTTTTTATTTATTAATTACACGGCAAAAATACTTTAGTTCTACTTTATTCTTTTTAAATTGGTCATTAAAGGTCATTTAACTCTGTTGAAAGGTAGTTTACTTTAGACTAATAAAAAAAAACTAACCTTAAAAATTTTTATATTTACATTCTTATAAGCGAACGTTCTGTAAATGAAAGAAAAATCTAATAAATACTTAATTACTGCAATTCTATTAGCGGTACTATTTCATGGTTCTTCTATTTTCTTTACCTTAGAAACTACATATGATGCTTTAATTCATTTATTTTTTGCAGACCATTATGCCCACAGTTGGTTTGAACCTTGGAATTACAAGTGGTATACTGGTTTTACGGTACAGAGTTACCCGCCTTTAGTACATCAAACCATTGGTGCTTTATCCTTAATTGGAGGATTAAAATTCGGAATGTTTACAGTGGCCTTAATTGCTATTGTTCTTTTTGTTACCGGATCTTATAGATATTCTTTATTGATAACATCTAACAGAACGGTTGCAGGTTATGCAGCTATTTTAGCCGTTTTCTCTTCATCTTTTGTAGAAACCTTGCATATTTTTGGTCAATTGCCGAGTATTATTGGTGTTTCAGTTTTAATGCATTCGTTACCCGAAATTTATTTATGGCTTAAAACGGGTAAGTATAAATTCTTTTTCACTTCCCTTTCTTTAATTGCCGTTACCGTAACCTCTCATCATGTTACGCCTATATTTGGAATGTTATTTTTTATTTTTCCCTTAATAGGAACTGTAATTATGGATGTTGCTAGAGAAGAAGTAGACTCTTATAAAGAGGTTACGCTTTTATTATTTCTAAAAACATTTATGAAACAATTGAAGAAAAACTTAGCGTTTGGTTTCTCTTCTTTATTCCTTATTATTTTTTGCATTTTTCCCTATTGGATGAATTCAAAATTAAACCCCATTACACAAGTACCAATTCCGCATGGCTCTAGAGATAGTTTTATTGAGGTAACTTCTTCTGGTTTGGTGTTTTTTACCATTCCATGGGGAATTTTATTATTTATTCTACCGTATATATTTTACAGATATTTTAGCAAACGTTATTTATTTTTTGGTTTGTCTTTTACAATGTTGGTTATTTTAGGAACGGGTGGAACAACACCTATACCTAAAATAATATTAGGAGAAACAGCCTTTAATATTTTAACCTTAGATAGGTTTACGCTTTGGGGTTCTATCATGTCGATACCAATATTTGGTGAATTTATTTACCGATTTGTAGAAGGAGATTTAAAAACATTAATTCAAGATAAATTCGGAGCCGTTTATCATCGATTATTAGGTGGACTTTTAGCGGGTGCTTATGTTTCTATGGTTATTTTTACTATGAGTTTAGGATACTTTAGACCGTCTCAACCTCAAAAAATAAAAATGCTACCTATTGTTAATTTTTTGAGTCAAGATTCTCATGATCAGTGGCGGTATTTAACACTCGGTTTTGGAGATCAAATGGCTTGGTTAGCAGCGCAAACAAATGCCATGAGTGTAGATGGTAATTACCACTCTGCAAGACGTTTACCCGAGTTAACAACAAGACCTATAGAACGTTTAGAAAACTCTAAATTTAAAGGAGTTGCGGGTATTGGTTCTTTACAACAATTTTTAACTACGCCAGAAAAATACAATTTAAAATATATTTTTTCGAATGATAAATTTTACGATCCGGTTTTATTTTTCTGCGGATGGCAGCGTTTATCTCAGTTAGAAAACGGAATTATGGTTTGGGAAAAATTGAACGTCCCTCCTATTTCTTCAATCTTACCTAAAGAAGATGTGCCTGCTTGGGTAAAAATAATTTGGGGTGTCATTCCTTTTTTAACGGTTTTAATTGCCTTTATTTTAAATGTACAATCCTTGTTTGTAAATGGCTTAAAAACAAAAGTAAAAGCTGTACCTGTTTATTTTAAATTTAAAGTAGACTACCTTAAATTTCCTAGAATTGTTTTAAGAGCATTGCATATTTGGGCAGTGGTTTTAATCTTTGTAATTGCCTATGCGTGTTATATGTTTTATATTAAAAACGAAACACAAAGGTCTCCAGAAAATGTTGTAAAAGCTTATTATGATGCCATCGATTTTAAAGAATTGAATAAAAGTTTTACTTATATAGATCCAGAGGATGAACTTACACGCGCTCAATATTTATTAGAAATTTCTGTTACTGATGGTTTGCTAAGTTCGTATGCAAAATTAGATGCAATTACCACAGAAATAAAAAAAGAAACGGATAGTATGGCTACTTTAAAAGTAGAAACCAAATGGATTACGCCTTTAGAAAAACTATCTAAAACCGAAATTAAAACGGCCGTTAAAAGAAAAGGAAAATGGTATTTAAAGCCTACAAGAAAATCGATAGATTTACCACCAGACCAACTCTATTCTAAAAATACTACAGGTTATTTTAATCAAGGTAGAAGAAGAATTACTACAGAACAAACGCATCATGAAGATGTTTTAAAACAACCTGTTTTAGAGATTGTTTCTGCCAAACTGATAAAATTTAACAAACGCTATGCTATTATTGGCGAAGTACAAAATATAGACAATGTACCTGCAGATGTTGTTTTAAAAGGGACACTTTATAATGACGATAATAAAGAATTAGCAACCTACAATGCAAAGCATATTTTAAAGCATAAATTAATGCCTAAAGAAATTAGTGCTTTTAGAATTAATTTTGAAGGTATTGCTTGGTCTAAAACCAAAGATTCAATTCCTAAAACATTTAATCCAGACGAATTTACACCTGTGGAATTAAGTGAACAACCTACAAAGTTTAATTTACAAGCCGCAGGAAACACAACTAATTCAGATTTATTTAAAGACATTGTTTTAAGTGAAATAAGCATCACTCCAAATCAAATTAACGGAACTTTATTTAATAGCGGAATTCAAGAAATTACGGTTCCGCAAATGATTATTACTTTTTACAACGAAAATAAAGAAATGATTTGGGTAGATAATTTATTTTTAAAAGAAGGAATACGTCAAGAGCGTAAACTCCGTTTTAGCTACCCAATACCATTAAACCCAACCATCAAAATAATTAATGATGATATGAGTTTTTGTTTTGTAAATGGATTGCCTAATAAAGATATTGCCTTTAAAATAATGCCAAACAGAATTAAAAATCAGACCATTGGTAATTTGCAAAAAGTAGAACATCCGCTTTTTAGTTATATTAAAATAGAATTAAGTATGTATATCGGTAATCCAAAATAATGAAATTAAAAAAACTTTTTTTGCTAACCATTTTACAAGTAGTCATTGTTTCTTTCTTTGCGCAAGAAACAACCACTAAGCAAGCTTCTATTTCTTTACTATCAACAAAAAACACTTTTAATGTAAATGATAAAATTATACTAGAGTTTACCGTACAAACCGATTCTATTTATCAATTATATTGTGCTAATAGTTATGGTGCAACCGTTTTAGAACCTACAATTACAAATGAAAAAACGGTCTTTGAAATCCCTAAATTTCTATCCAAAAAAAGAGGCATTTTATCTTGGAAAATCATCAATGCAGCAGAAGATATTTCGGGGAATATCACCATTAATTCTCTGCACCAACCAGCATCAATAGAAACTTATTTAGGTCCACCAAGTATAGATGCTGGTGGTTTAGATTACACCATGTTAGTCGTGATACCAACAGATAGTTTAGATAATCCTATTTTAGATGATAGTAAAGTTGATGTAAAATATCAGTTTTTAAAATCAGAAACATCAAAAGCTATTTCAACCGATAAATTAATTGGATACAGAAATATTTATTCGCCTAAAAAAAGTGGAAGAATGATTATTTCATCAGAATCTTTTGGTTTAAATTCTAAAGAATTTGATGTAAATATTATGCCTGCCATCGCTACAAATTTTAAAATCTATGTGAGTAGAAATCATGAATATGCAGATGGTAATCAAATAACAACCTTGTATACCGCTACCATAAAAGATAAAAACAACAATATTGTAAGTGATGGTAGTTATGTAGAATTTTATATCACCAATAAAAACGGTGGTATTTTAAAAACAACAGGTACTACATTAAATGGGGTTGCTCATGCAAAAATTATTCATCCAGATTTTGAAGATCAATGGAGTATAAAAGCGTATTTTATTGGTATTGCAGAGAGTAACGTTTTAAAAATTAAATACAAAAAAGTAATAGAAGATTACCAAGTTGCTTTCTTAGATAATAACAGAACTATAAAAGTAGGCCCATTAAAAAGTTTTATGAATCAAATAATTCCGGATGGATTGTCTGTAAAACTAACCATTTACAAAAACGATACACTTGTTAGTGAGCTTTTTAAAGAATCTCAAAATGGATTTGCAAGTTTTTACTTAGATCCAAATATTTTTGAAAATAATTTGTACACAATTTATATTGAAACCGCAGGAATAAAAAAAGAGTTTAAAAGTTTTAAATTATGGTAAAAACAAATAAACGAATTCTTAGAGGTGTTTTAATGCTCACCTATATGGCCATAATTGGTATCCTTTTATTTTTAGTAAGCTCTTTGTACAGTTTTTTAAATACAGGTGCAGACAGAAGTAAAATGTTGCACACAGAAGTTAAACAGGCAGAACAATATTTACCAAAAGTTACATGGAAAAATGATGGTAACGAAGGACGAAAAATAAGTTTGCAAAAAATAAATGCGGTTGAAAACGATTATTTAGATGCTTGGTATGTAAAACAAGTAGCCTACAAAACCAATACACAAGTTGGTATAGAAGATTATTTTACTAAAAGTGCAAGAAAAAATATCTACAAACTTATAAAGAATAATAAATCAGAAAAAATAACCATTGATGCCACTACTCTAGAGCATCATTTAGATATTGAATTTTTTAGTGAAGACGGACAATTAATTGTTTTAAAAGATACCAATGCTTTAGAATATAAAAAGGTTTTTAAAGACAAAAAACTACTTTTAGAAACTACAGAAGTTTCTACCTATAGATATGTTTTGTTATTAGAAGATGGTTTTTGGCGTATTAGACACGTGGTAAAAGAAGCTTCTAAAAAAATTAAAGATTCGCTTGTAAAAACCCCTATTGCTTTCTCTAACATAAAAGGAATTAACTATTACCCGCAAGCCACACCTTGGAATATGTATGGTGATGAATTTGACATTAACATTATTAAAAACGATTTTAGAATTATTAAAAAAGCAGGCTTAAATTCCATTAGAATTTTTGTTCCGTATGAAGATTTTGGAAAAGCAAATGTTAAATTTGATAAATTAGAAAAACTTAAAAAAGTTTTAGATACTGCATTCGCAGAAAACTTAAAAGTAGTGGTTACCTTGTTTGATTTTTATGGAAATTACGATGTTTTAGATTGGACCTTAAACCAAAGACATGCTGAAAAAATTGTAGAAACCTTTAAAGATCATGAAGCTATTTTAGCTTGGGATGTTAAAAATGAACCTAACTTAGATTTTAACTCTAGAGGAAAAACAAATGTAACTGCTTGGTTAGATTTTATGATTATTCTTATTAAAAAGATTGATACAAAACACCCTGTAACTATTGGTTGGTCTAACACAAAAAGTGCAACTATTTTAAAAGATAAAGTAGATGTTGTTTCTTTTCATTATTATGATAAACTTGAAAATTTTGAAACAGCATACCTAAAACTAAAAGAAGAAATAAAAGAGAAACCTATTATTTTACAAGAATTTGGTTTGTCTTCTTATGGCGGTTTCTGGAGACCTTTTGTTGGTTCTGAAGAAAAACAAGCAAACTATTATAAAGAAATGCAAAAAGTCATGACAAAAAATGAAATTCCTTTTATGTCATGGACTTTATATGATTTTGATAACGTACCTAAAGAAGTTTTAGGGAGACTTCCTTGGCGAACAAATCCACAGAAAAAATTCGGATTTATTACAAGTTCTGGTAAAAAGAAATTGTCTTATAAATATATTTCTAAAGAATAATTTATAGCAATCATTATTTCTTTTTAGCAATAATTTTATTGAATTCGTCTAAATAAATATTTGTAATTCTTTCCATAGGAAACGCCGTTGCAGCCTTGTAATTAGCTTCCCCTAATTGAATTCTATATGCATCATTAGTTACAATTGCCTTAATTGCATTTGCCAAACTTACTACACTTTCTGGTTCAAAAAACTCACCTCTATAGCCTTCATCTTCAATTAAAGTAGCTAAATCACCTAAATTAGGCATTACTACTGCTCTACCATAACTACCTGCTTGGTGTAATACTCCAGAACTACCTGTTGTAGACGTATACGGAAAAACAACTACGGCACTTTCTGTAAACAAAGGTGCTACTTCTTCTTCTTCTACATATCCTGTAAAAGTAAGTTGCGGTACATGCTTATAAGTTTCTTGTGCATTTTCTAAATAACCAGGTACATTTGGGTTGTCTGTTCCTGCAATTACAATTTCTAAATCTAAGCCTGTTTCTTTTCTTACCAATTCTACAGCCTCAATCATAGATTCTACTTTTTTGTAAGTTCCGAACTTACCAAAAGTCATAATTTTTAAAGGACCTTCAGGCAATTCTTGAGACGGATTTTCTGGAATTTCAAAAGTTCCGTGAGGAATCATTTTCACATTATCTACCTTGTATTTATCAACCAAAGTAGTAACATATTTATCCATAGTTACAGCCACTAAATCTGCTTTTAAAATTAATTTGGTTAAAGATGTACCAATAAAATTATATACTTTTTGAGCCAATTTATTCGAGGTAAAACCTGCACTTTCTAAATCTACTTGCTCTAAAATATTGTGTAATAAAACAATAGTTGGTATTTTTTTAATTTTACACACCATTGGTATTGCCAAACCTAAAGCTGCAGCCACTTTTTTATCACCAAACTTCATAAACTGTAAGTTAAACAATATAGCATCTGGTTTTGTTAAATTAATAGCTTTGGTAACATTTATAATGTTTACATAGCTATTAAATTTCCAGCATTCTTTTACCGTAATTTTGCATCCATTCTCTGTAAAGTTAATATCTTTTCCTTCTGGCGTTTCGTCTGTTAACAAAATTAATTCACTTACTTTTTCACTTTGTCTAAAGCTCTTAACTAAATGATACGCGTATTCATTTAAAGTTACTTTACTTGGTGGGTATGCTGTTACGATGGCTAATTTCATATTCTTTTTTTTTATGATACTACAAATTTGAGGTTTTTACTTTATTTTCTTTTAGATAAGCTGCTCAAATGCAATTATATATAGATGATTGGAAAATAGGTTTAGATAATACTATTCCGCTGTTTCTTTAATAGCCTCTGTTGGTTTAGAATCTTTAAAAAAGAAGAAACTAAGTTGCACTATTAATAACAATACCATTGCTATAATTTGCACATGAACCACTTGTTCTAATGATTCATGAAAAAGAACAACTAACACTATTTGCAACATTCCAAAAATTCCAGAAAGTACAACAGGTACATATTTATCTAATGATAAATAATAGTAAGCAAATATATTTGAGATGGCAAAAACTCCTGTTGCAGATGCATACTTCCATAACAATGGTGCTACTGACAAGTATTCGCTACCAAATAATATTTTAATTATTTCATTCGGAAAAAGAAAACAACTAATCACAATAGCCGCAGCAATAAAACCAATATAGGCAACATATTTTAATAAAATTGGCAAGGTCTCTTCCCCTTCTTTTTTAAGCTGAACAACAGTTGGTAATAACAACATTACAAACATCCAAGCAATAAAATAGACTACTCTACCAATTAAAGCCAAAGATGCATACAAACCTGCTTCGTAAGACTCAAAATAATGTTTTACCAATAAAATATCACTGTTATTTATAATAATCTGAGTTAACTCATAAAAAGCCGTTATTATAAAGAAATTTTTTACTAATTTTTTATTATCAGCTGCTAATGAAAAAGGTTTAAATAAAGAAAAATTGCTAGTTCTAAAAGGAATCAATCCAAAAATAAAAGAGCAAAAAATACCGATTGCTATAATTAAAGAGGAATCTATATCTAAAAAATATAACAACGCAAAGGTTAACAATAAACGACTAATCATTTCTGATTGATAGGTTACTGATAAAGATTTTAATTCTTGCTTCCCTTGAAAAACACCTCTGTTAACACTCATTAAAAAGTAAAACGGAACTCCAAAACCAAAAATAACAAACATGGTTGAAGAAGTTGTTTTAAAAAAGTGCTGTAATTGCGTAGAAAAAACAATTATTGCAATTCCTAAGAAGATGCCGGTAATTAGCGCATTTTTATATATTTTAGAAATAAAGCCACTAAATATTGAATCTTCAAAAAGTACAGAAAACTTAGCTGTTACCAATTGAAACGTCATGGCAACAAAAGACAACACTAATAAAAAAGTAATTAAAATGGCTGCATCTGCAAATTTTTCGGGTCCTAAAACTCTTCCTAAAACTAAATTATAAATGTAGTTCCCTCCATTTACCAAGAGAACACTTAACATAAATACTTGTTCTGGCTTAATTTTGTTTTTTACAAATCGTATAACTTCTTGCATATTATGTATCTTTTTATTAAGCTATTTTGCGTTCTTTAAATTAATCATAAATAACTTTACATTAATGCGTATTTGCATTATTATTTAAAATTATTTCTCTTTTTCTATAATTCTAAGCAAATATCACTTAGTTCCCTTAAAAAGAATCTCTAAAGACGTTGAAAAACACTTTTATATAGTTTAATGATTAATTACTATTGCTTAACTTGCCAATACAAAAAACAAAATCAATGAAATTAATATATTCTACTTTTATATTCTTTCTTTTCTTTAGTTTACAAGGTTTTAGTCAAGACATGAAAGAAGGTTTTACCTATTTAGAAACAGGTAAATATCAACAAGCCGAAGTTTTTTTTAAAGATGTTTTAAAAGAATATCCTACAAACAAAACTGCAAGACTTTGTTACGGAAGAGCTATTGGTTTAAACGGTAAGGCTACAGCAGCTGTAACACTTTTTACAAATCTGTTAAAAGATTATCCTTCTGATTTTGAAGTAAAATTGAATTATGCAGAATCTTTACTTTGGAGTAAAAATTATCCTGATGCAAAAATCTATTATCAAACATTATTAAAAGAAAATGATAAAAGCTTTGCTGCTTTATTAGGATATGCAAATACGTTATCTAATTTAAAAGAGTTTGAAGACGCATTAATCAATGTAGATAAAGCCTTAGAAGTATTACCAGGGACCCCAAATGCATTGGTTTCTAAAAAATATATGAGATTAGGTTTGGCAAGTAAGAAAGTAACGGATCAAAAATATGACGAAGCCGAAACCATTTTAAAAGAAAACTTCACCTCTTTTAAAGATGATAAAGAAACCTTATTAAATCTTGCTAATTTGTATTTAATATCAAATCAAACAGAAAAAGCAAAAAGCACGTATGAAATTATAGGTAAAAACCCTGCGGATAAACTAACATCTTTAAACGGTATTGCTTTGTCTTATCATTTAAAGGAAGATGATAAAACCGCTTTAAGTATCAGTAAAAAATCATTAAATAGTATTGATAAAAACACACCTGAAACCCTAAAAAACCAAACTACAGAAAGATATATTCAGGCTTTAATTTGGAATAAAAAATATACGCCAGCTAAAACTGAAATTGATAAGTTATTAGACAATAATAAAAATCCAGAAAACTGGATGCTTTCTTTAAGAGCAACATTAAATATTTATAAAAGTGATTTTAAGAAAAGTATTGATGATTATGATTTAATCTTAAAAAAAGACAGTGCTTCTTTTGATGGTAATTTAGGAAAAGCAAATGCTCTAAAAGCATCTGGCTATTATAACAATGCTTATAAAAGCGCAGAAAACACCTTAACGTTTTATGAGAAGCAAAAAGATGCCTCAAATTTTATAAAACAATTAGATTTAAGTTTTACACCGTATGTAGAAACCAAATTTTCTTATTCTTATGATAATGGAAATAACGAAGCAAATGCCTACGATGTTAATGCAGAAATTCCTTTTTCTACAAAATTTAAAATTTTAGCCAATTATAATTATAGAACAACCTCTAACCCAGACACCAACATAGAAGCTACAACCAATAATTTATTAATAGGTGCTTCTTATCAATTATTAAATAACGTAACCTTAAAAGGTAGTTTTGGTGTTACGTCTTCAGATTCTGAGACAAAAAAATACAATCAACTCTTAACAGATATTTCTGTTGATATAAAACCATTTAAGCTTCAGAACTTAGAGCTCGGTTATAAAAGAGATATACAAAATTTTAACGCTGCATTATTGAATGATGAAATTGTACAAAATAACCTTATTTTAAATTATAGTTTAAATACAAACTTTAATTTAGGTTGGTTTACACAGTATTATTACACTTGGCAAAGTGATGAAAATGCAAGAAATTTGTTATTTACTTCTTTATATTACAATCTGTTTGCAAAACCTTCTATAAAAGCAGGACTTAATTATCAGAACATCTCTTTTAAAGAATCTCGAGATAATTATTTTAGTCCTAGTAAATTTAATGCTGTAGAAATATTTGTAAATCTTATAAAAGATGAAGCAGCTGCAAAAAATAAAGAATGGTTTTATGGATTAACGGCAGCTACTGGTTTGCAATACATAGAAGATGATGATGCTCTTAGCACCTATAGAGTTCAAGCTAAATTAGGCTATAAGTTTTCTGAACGTGCACTCTTAAACATCTACGGATTACAAAGTAATATTGCTTCTGCTGTTGCAACTGCAGGTTCTGCTGGTTTTACCTATACTGAGTTTGGAGTAAGATTTAAATGGATCTTTTTAAGAAAACCTTTGTATAAAAAGTAAGGCAAAAGATTTCTCTTTTGCCCAACAACATTCCTTCTGGAGATTGGGGGGCTAGTTGACGATAAATGTTCCAGAATGTTGACTTTTTGTATCGTCAATTAGGCTATATTTATAAACTCCTTTTTTTAATTGAGGAGCATTGTATTGTACTTTTGTAAAAGAAGAACGGCTGCTTATTTTTTGAATATCTACTACTCTACCCATTACATCAAAAACTTTAATTTGAATATCATTAGTTGCAGTTGGTAGTAGAATTGTTGTAGAACTTGTAAAAGGATTTGGGTAATTTTTTAACTTGTTATTATTTTTTACAATAACATCATCTGTACTTAAAGTACTATTTGTTGTGAATGCTATTTGATTTATATCAAAATTAAAAGGTTTGTAATTGGTGTAATCTCCTATAATAGAAAATACAATAGTTTTAATATCTGTAATTACTGCTTTATTCCCTAGATGATCTACAAAATCTGAAAAAGAAACACTATATCTTTTTTCTTTTGAATTTGCAGGAATTGTATAACGTAACCTATTTTCCCAAGCTCTATCTTCGCCAGACATAAGTATTATTTCTACAGGCTCATTATTTCTAATATTAAAATTAAGAAAGTCATATTTAACCACATTTAAAGTTTTGTTTTCAGGTAAAAGGTGTCTAAATAAATTAATATTTCCTTTCACCTCTCCAACAGCTTTAACACTTCGCTCTACTTCATAAACAGCTTCCTTAAACTCTCTTTCAAAAGTTTTTATTTCGAAATTTGAAACCATTGCATATTCTTTTAAATAATCTAAACCCCAAGGTCCATCTGCTAGATACAAGGCATCTTTTTGGTTAGACGAAGCTGTTTCTAAATAAAAGCCAATATCAAATAAAACACCTGTTTCTATAGATAGTACTTCATTATAATCTCCAGAGAGTGAAAAAGTATTTGCTGCTTTAACATGTTCTGAAACTTCTGTATCTGCTATATTACCAACAAAATTAACTGCTTTTTCTTGAGTTCTATTGATTAGATTTAAATGAACAATACCATTAGAGTAACTTCCTGTTTTTACAAAAACATTTGGTAATACATTTTCTATGACCTTACTTTTAAGTCCACCTTTTAAGGCATATTGCTCTATAACATAATTTGCGATTGCATAAACTTGAGCGTAAGAACTTCCCCAAATTAAATAATTTTGATAATCACCTGTAGGATATTGGTCTATATTCCAAAAACTAAATAATTCGTTATCATTGGTATCTACTTTAATTGAAAAACTTAAAGTATATTCAACTTTACCAGAAACATTATGTATTTTAGATTTTATTACTTGATGCTCTTTTACTAAAACAGTACTAATACTATCTAAACTAGCTCCATTTAATCGATTACAAATCTCTTTATAATGATTGTAAACAGCGCCTTCCGTTTTTGTTGCTACAACCGAAGCTACTTTATGTTCTCTTTGATAATAAACTACCGATAAAAAATCTTTTATATTTTTATTAACGACCAGTTTTTCTGAAATAGAAACAAATGCTGTTTCTGTATGATTTATTCCTGTTTCTGGTAAATACTCTATGAAAGAATTTTTAGGAGTCTTTTTATAAAGTTGTTGCTTATTAAATTTTAGTCCCTTAATTTTCACACTTTCTGCACTAACAAAATTACTTTTGTCTGATTGAGCAATGGTGTTTCCTATTGTTACAAAAAGGAGAATTAGCAATATTTTTTTTATGATATGTTTCATTATATCACAAAAATAAGCACGAAGTAAAGTAGATTTAGTAACTTTTAGCCACTAACACTTTAACTATAGATGAGTTGTAAGACTTGTTTAGACAAACATTAAAGTAAATCTAGTCTTTTCATTAATTCTGGACGCTTAGACCTACTCACAGGAATAACATCTTTTTTGATTAAAACACTGTTGTCTTCAATATCTATAATTTTTTTAATATTGATAATGTACGAACGGTGTATTTTTAGGAATAAAGAATCGGGAAGTTTTTCTTCTATTTTTTTAAGTGTAGAATGCACTGTATAATCTTTACTTTCTGTTTTTATTTTAATATAATCGCCTTTTGCTTCTATTAAATAAATACTTGGTAAATCTATTTTTATTAATCTACGATCTATATTCACATAAAAATCGTTTTCTGTATCTTTAGTTTTAGCAATTTGTTTAGCTGAAGTAGCTACTGAAATATTTTTTCTCTCTGCCTTTTCAATTGCTTTTTTAAAACGTGGCAATTCTACTGGCTTTAATAAATAATCTACTATAAAATCGTACTCAAAAGCTTCTATAGCAAATTTTGGATCTGATGTTGTTAAAATAATTTTTGGTGGATTTTTTAGACTTCTAATAAAATCTAGACCACTAAAATTGGGCATATGGATGTCTAAGAAGATTAAATCTACTTCATTTTCATTCAAATATTTTATTGCTTGTATGGCACTAGGAAACTCTTCTAAAATAATTAAAGAATCTATTTCATTGCATAAGGTTTTAATTATAACCCTTGCCATTTTTTCATCATCAATAATAATACAATTCATAAAACTTATATAGTTTCTATATACGCTGTAATTGCTTTTAAAATTTTTTCAAAATCTTCTTGTTTCTCTAAACTTAGTTCCCGAAGGTTGTGTTCAAACTCATTAGCAATTTCGTAACTCTTTTCGAGACCTAAAATACTAATTTTATGTTTAAGTTTATGAACACTTTCTTCTATTTTTTTAAATTCTTTCTTTTCTAGGTAATCATAGTACTCTTTCTTTTCATCTGGAAACTCTGTTTTAATAACGTCTATTAACTCATTTCTAATAGATTCGTCTCCTCTTGCTAACTGTTCTATGTATTCTAAATTTGGTTGTTCCATCTTTATTTTTTTATGCTAAAATAAAAAGTAGAGCCTACTTCTGGCTCAGATTCTAAATAAATTTCTCCTTTATATACTTCTACAATCTTTTTTACGATAGATAAACCTATTCCTGTAGACTGATAATCATCTTCTAATTTTTGAAATGCCACAAATATTTTATCAAAATACTTACGATCAATTCCGTTACCATTATCTTTTATATAAAATCTCCAAAAATCAGGCGTTTCTTTAAAGCCAATTTCTACTGTTTTAGCTTCTTTATCATTAAATTTTACAGCATTATTTATTAAATGCTTAAATAATTGGTTTAACCTAAATTTATCTCCTTTTATAGTTGGTAATTTTTCTGGAATACTAAAAGTAGCCGTATTTGATATTTCTTTATTATTTAAAATTTCATCTACTAAAGTATCTATACTTACATCATAAAAATCTTTTTCAATTTTACCAATGGTAGAATATTGTAAAATACCTTTTACAAGTGTATCCATTTTTTCTACATTATCTCTAATAAATTGTAAATTCTCTTTACCGGTATCATCTAACACACCAGAATAATCTTCTAAAACCCATGCCGTTAAAGCCTCTATACTTTGCAAAGGCGATTTTAAATCGTGAGAAACCATGTGCGCATAATCATTTAATTCTTGATTTTGGCGCTCTAAATTTCTTAAAAGTTTGTCTTTTTGTTGATTAATTTTAATAATTTCTTTGGTTTGATTGTCTATAAAATCAACCAATTTTAAAGAATCTACACTTTCTTTAGGACGATTATTCTTTAAATCATAGAACTGTAATTTGTCTATGACACTTTCTAATTTTGAGATTACTTTTTTTTGAGAATCAGATTCTTCTCTTAATTGTTCATTAGCACAAAACAGCTCTTCAGAACTAAATGTTGTAGCTCTCTGAAGCATTAAAAACTGCTCTTCTGAAGTGCTATAAGATTTATCAATAGCCTCTAAGAATTGTTCTAACTCTGCGTTAGACTGCAATTCTTTGGGTAGATATTTTCTTATTTGTCTTTTTAATAAAGAATTCATTATTCGCTAATTAGTGTAACTGTCATTGTTTGGTTATGTAATTCACAACTATTTTCTCCTATAAAAGGCGCTATTTCTCCGTAAGAATACAACCCTGTTATTGTTGTTGCATCTCCTACAACTTCCATTACCTCTTCTACTTCTTCTTCTACTCTTTGGTCTAAAACTAGTTTTCTACCTATACAACTTACTAAAATAGCTAATTCTGGTTTCTTGTTTCTAAACTCTAAAGCATTTTTAGCCGCTTTTTCTGCTGCATTTACAATATTATCTACATTGGTCATCATTAATTGTACTTTAGAATTCTCTAAAATATCACCTGCCAAAATCATAGAATTTTCTTCTTCATCTATATTTAAAATACTTCTTACAATGGTGTTATGTCCATCTTCTGTTTTTACATTTAATGGATACAATAAAGCTGCACCTGGCAATTCTTTAGATTTTTCTCCTAAATATTTCTTATATAAATCTAATGCAGGTAAGTTATCTAATTCATATAACGTATTTCCTTCTGATTTTGTTACAATTCTTTCTGGTCCAAAAGGTGTCCAACCGCCGTTAATAGAAAATGTAATCTCTAAAGACTCACCATACAAGCCAATAGCCACTATTTCTCCTGCTTTTGGGTTTTCGTTGTAAGAAGATATCGTTTTTTCAAATCGAGCATCATCTCCACAAAGAGCACCAGTAATTAATAAATTATTTTCTGTGGCAGCATTCATACCTCTTGTTAATTGACTTCCGTTTATAAAACTTCCTTCAGAAACAACAAAAACGTGCTTTAAACCTTCTTGAGAAAATTGGCTAATTAAATCTTTACCTACAGAAAAACTATCTACTTTAGAGTCTGAATTTGAGTTTAAAACATTTGTAGTTTTAATTATAAAATTACTTTTTTCAAATTCTATTGCTGTGATTGTAATACTTTCATCATCTATAGACTCTGATGAAATATCACCACAAGCAGAACCAAATACAATATGTCCGTCTTTAAATTTATCCCTAATTTCATCAAAAATAGTTTTATCTTCCAATAAAAATCTATTTCCAAAAACGAGTACTAAGGGTGCTTTTAGAGGGGTATTTTCTGATAAATATTTCCAATCAGAGTTTTTATGTTTTTTAAGTTGTACGGTTTTCATTTAAGTTTTTTTTATGGTAAAGTAAAAAGTAGTTCCTTTATTTGGCTCACTTTCTAACCAAATAACTCCCTTATATAAGTCAACTATTTTTTTAACAATTGACAGCCCTATTCCTGTTGAATCTTCTCTTTTGTTTAAAGAGGTAAAAACTTCAAAAATTTTATCATGATATTTTTCTTCAATTCCAATACCATTATCTCTTATAGAAAATTGATAAAAAGTAAAATCTTCTTTATAATCAATTTCTACAACACCTATTTCTTTGTCGCAAAATTTAATTGCATTGCTTATAAAGTTTTGAAATAATTGTTGAAACTTAGTCTTATCTCCTTTAACAATTGGTAATTTTTTTAAGACATTAACAGCTATGTTTTCTGGAATAAATAATATCTTTTTTAAATCTGATAACGTATTATTTAAATCTACATCTTCATATTCTTCTGTACTAGAACCTGCACTAGAATATTCTAAAACATCAGAAATTAGTTTTTCCATGGTTTCTAAAGTAGTTTCTACAAGACCAAAATTTTGTAGTGTTACTTCATCAAACTTACCTTCATTATCTGCTTTAATCCAAGAAACCAATGCGTCAATACTTCTAAGTGGCGATTTTAAATCGTGAGAAACAATATGCGCATATTCATGTAAATGTTCATTACTTTTTTCTAATTCCTTTAAAATTTGCTCTTTTTGTAATTGCAACCTTTTAAATTTAGTAATATCTAGATTCAAAGCAATAGAACCTATATTTTCTCCCAACAAATTATAATTTGGTGCAGCACTTACCAACCAATATTTAGTTTCTCCACTTTTATTTTTTGTCTTAAATTCATAAGAGGTAGATTCTCCTTTAAGACGTTTTTCTTTTTGATCTTTTACAACATTTGAACTATCGTTAAATGCAAAAATATCACGGCCTACTTTTCCTATTAATTCTTCTTTGGCATACCCAGACATTTCTAAAAAACTTTGATTTACCATCGAAATTTCATCATCTGTATTAATCTCTACCAAACCTAAATTCATATTGGCAATTATACTGCTATATTTCTCTTTTTCACTTTCTAAACTTAAGCTGTATTTTTTTTCTAAGGTAATATCTCTAAAGGTCCATAAAAAGCCTTTTATTTTTCCTTCAATAAATATTGGAATGTAATTTCTTTCGAGAATTACCCCATCTATCATTTCTAATTGCTCTCCAAAAACAGATTTTTTAGCGGCTACTATTTCATCCATTCTTGTTACAAACAATGCTGGTTCTTTAAATAAAACCTTATTTTGTTCTGAAGCCATTTTGCAGTCCATCCCAAATAAATCTTGAGGTTTTGCATCTACTTTAAATAATTCGCAAAACTTTGTATTCGATAATACTATTTTTCGATTTTCATCTTCTAAAATAATACCACTATTTAGGTTTAACACAAGTGCTGCTAATCTATTTTCTGACTCTACTAATAAATATTCTTCTTCTTTTTCTTTAGTAATATCTCTAATAATACCTTGTGCTGCAATTGCTTTATTTTCTTTATTATAAACAACAGTTGCATTTATTTGCACCCATTTAATTTCTTTATTTTTAGTATAAATTCTTGCTGTAAAACCATTAAAAAAACCTTTTTCATATAATTCTGTAAAAGATTTATAAGTATATTCTACATCTTCTGGATAAATAATTTCTGTTACATTAAAATTTTCTATTTCAATATCATAACCAAAAAGACCTACAGCAACCTCATTCATTTTTAAAACATTACCAAACAAATCCATTACTAGATATGCATCATTAATGTTATCAAATACTCCTTTTAATGTAGAAGATTTTTCTTCTAAAAGTTCATTTAACTTTATATTAGAACCTTTTAATTCTTCTGAAAGCTCATATAAATCTCTAGATTTATCCTCTAGAATTTTTTCTGCAGCTTTTCTTGCGGATTTTTCACGTTTTAGTGCTCGTTCTAGTATTTCTATTTGATGTTGACTCATTATTTTTTATTAACAATAAATCGAACCTTTGTACCATCTTCCTTTATTTTTTCTAAAACAATAGATGCCTCTGTATTAAAATGCTCGAAAGTTTTATTCATTAACCCCAATCCAAAATGATGCATTGCTCTACTAGACTTATACACCATTGTTAAAGAATTTTCTGTTTTTTCTTCTACAATAAATGTTGGCAATTCTGCTTCTGGGTAAATTTTCTGCACCTCTACATGTATATGATTTTCAATAGAAGCCAACATTTCTATTGGGTCTTTATAGGTTGCTAAAAGACCTGGATAACTTCTTTCTATCATTCCAAAAAAGTGCTCTGCATAAACCAAAAGCAAATTATCCGTAGAAATACCTGTGTTATCACTTAAGTTTGTTACTAATTGCAACATTTCAGAAAAGCTGTATGTTCCTACAGATGTATAAATTCCTTCTGATGCTAATTCTGATTGATAAATAATTTTATCAACCATTTCTAAACCAAACTTTTCTTCTACTAGATCTAAAAATTCTGTAAAAACAATTCCTTTCATAATTAGTATTTTTTTAGTTCATTCACACTCCAATAAGACAGCACTGTTTCAATCTTTTTAACATAATCATCATATTTTAGTGGCTTTAAAATGTAACCAGAAACACCTAATTTATAACATTCTTCTAAATCTTTTTGATTATCTGAAGTGGTTAATATTACGGTAGGAATATGTTGTATATTTTCATCCTTTTTTAAGATCGATAGAAATTCTATTCCACTCATTTTAGGCATGTTTAAATCTAATAAAATTAAATCAGGGAAATTACTTTTATCTTGTAAAATTTCTAATGCTACTTCACCATTTTTAGCTTCCTGCATTGTATGGTCTAATTTTAATAATGAAAGTGTTCTTTTCATTTTCATTATTTCAATTAGGTTATCTTCAATTAACAATACTTTCAAATTTTTAGACATTTTGTGGGGTTTAACTTTTAACTGATACAAATCTAAGTTAATAAAAAAATGTCTTTTACAAGTAGTTGGTCACACAAATTAAAGTATCGATGAAGTGCAGAAAAGTATCGATGAAATATTTTCATCTAAAGCAAAAAACTCCAACTTTTCAGTTGGAGTTTTTATAAAAAAATATTTAAATTTATTTTCTAACTGCTTTTACAATAGCTAAAGCTGCTCTTACATCTTTTTCTAATTTTGCATAATCTTTGTTAGCAATAATTTCTTTAGAAATTAATTTAGATCCCATACCAACACAAGTTACACCTGCATCAAACCAACCTTTTAAGTTTTCTTCAGTAGGAGAAACTCCACCTGTTGGCATTAAACTAGTCCAAGGTTGTGGTCCTTTAACTCCTTTTACAAATTGAGGTCCATAAATATCTCCAGGGAATAATTTTACAATTTCGCATCCTAATTCTTCTGCTCTGGTTATTTCTGTTAATGTACCACAACCAGGAGACCATAATACTTTTTTACGATTACAAGCAATTGCAATGTCTTCTCTTAAAACAGGAGTTACAATAAAGTTGGCTCCTAAAGCCATATACAATGAAGCTGCTCCTGCATCTGTAACAGAACCAACACCCATAATCATACCCGGTAATTCTGCAATAGCATATTTTGTTAACTCACCAAAAACTTCGTGAGCAAAATCTCCACGTGCTGTAAACTCCATTAAACGAGCTCCACCATCATAACATGCTTTTAATACTTTTTTACTTAATTCTATATCGTTATGAAAAAACAAAGGAATCATCCCTGTTTCTTTCATTACTTGTGCTACTTCTAATCTTGAAAACTGTGCCATTTCTTTTATTGTTTAATTGTGTAAATGTTTAACTGTGTAAATACTCTGACCAATCTTGCGATTAAACAAATTAACACTTACACAGTTACACCAAAATTTATCTTGCTACTCGTCCAGATGCATCACCACCCATTAATTTTTTTACTTCTGCAACTGTTACTAAATTTGCATCACCTTTAATAGTGTGCTTTAAACAAGATGCTGCAACGGCAAAATCTAATGCATTTTGATCATCTTCTGGGTATGTTAATAATCCGTAGATTAAACCTCCCATAAATGAATCTCCACCACCTACTCTATCTACGATATCTGTAATTTGGTACTGACGTGTTTGTAACATTTTTTTACCGTCATATAAAACTCCTGCCCAAGTATTATGAGAAGCAGAAATAGAACCTCTTAAAGTAGTAATTACTTTTTTAGCTCTTGGAAATTTCTCTGTCATTTGTTGACAAACTGATAAGAAAGCTTCTGCTTTTACATCATGACCAGCTGTTTGTACTGCTGCTCCATCTGGTTTAATACCAAAGTGCATTTCTGCATCTTCTTCGTTTCCTAAAATAATATCACAGTAAGAAGTTAATTCTGTCATAATAGATTCTCTATGTGCAGCATCACAGAAATTCCATAATTTAGCACGATAGTTTAAATCTGTAGAAATAGTAATTCCTTTTGCGCTAGCCGCTTTTACAGCTTCTAAACAAACATCTGCAGAACCTTGAGAAATTGCAGGCGTAATTCCTGTCCAATGAAACCATTCACAACCTTCAAAAACAGCATCCCAATCGATCATTCCAGATTCTATTTCTGCAATTGCAGAATGCGCTCTGTCATAAACCACTTTAGATCCTCTAGATACAGCCCCTGTTTCTAAGAAATAAATTCCTAAACGGTCTCCACCATAAACAATCTTATCTACACCAACTCCTCTTTTACGCATTTCCATCATTGCACACTCACCAATATCATTTTTTGGTAAACGCGTTACAAAATCTACATCTACTCCATAATTTGCTAATGATACTGCTACATTAGATTCTCCTCCACCATAAATAGCGTCAAAATTATTTGCTTGTGAAAATCTTAAAAATCCTTGAGGAGCTAATCTCAACATGATCTCTCCAAATGTTACTACTTTTGCCATTCTAAATTCTATTTTAATATTACAGTTAATTGGTTAAACGTTTAAGCAGTTTTCTAAAATAAAATCAAAAAGAAAGATTTACACTATCATTTTGATTATAAATATTATCGTACTACATTTGCTTAAACGATTAAGCAAAGATATAAAAAAAATATTATCAAAAAGAAAACTACCATAAAAGATATTGCAAATGTTCTAAACATTTCACCTGCAGCTGTTTCTAAAGCCTTACATAATGATACTCGAATTAGTGAGAAAACAAAAAAAGCAGTTAGACAGGTGGCAAAAAATCTTAATTACCAACCAAATTATTTAGCAAGTGCACTAAGAAGTGGAAAAAGTAAATTAGTAGGTGTAATTGTACCTAGAACAAACAGCAACTTTTTTTCATCAGTCATTCAAAATTTAGAAGAGGTATTAAATAAAGAAGGTTATAATATTATTATTACACAATCTAACGAATCGTTTAAAAAAGAATGTGCCAGTATTGACACCTTATTATATACACAAGTAGATGGCATAATTGCTTCTATGGCCAATGAAACTGTAGATTTAACGTATTTTGAAAAAGTTAAAAAAGCAGGCATTCCATTAATTATGTTTGATAGAGGTGAAAATGATTTAAATGTAGATTATATTGGTATAGATGATTACAATAGTAGCCAAATAATTGTAGAACACCTTGTTGATAAAGGATGCAAAAGAATTGCTCACATTGGTGGTTTTAAGCATACTAGAATTTTTAACAACAGAATTAGAGGGTATATTGATGCTTTAAAAAAGAATAATTTACCTTTAGATGAAGAATTACTAATAGAAAGTAATCTTAGTATAAAAGATGGAAGAGAAAAAATGACTCAGCTTTTATCTCTAAAAAACAGACCAGACGCTGTTTATGTTGCAGGTGATTATGCTGCATTAGGTGCTTTACAAGTATTAAAAGAAAATAATATTAAAATACCTAATGAAATTGCTTTGGTTGGTTTTGGTAACGAACCCTTTACATCGATGACAACACCTACAATAACAAGTATAGATCAACATAGTGATGAAATTGGTAAACAAGCTGCTTTTGCATTCTTGGAACATGCTAAAAAAGCAGTAGTTAAACAAACGTTTACTAAAAGAATTTTAGATGTTGCTCTTATAGCTAGAGACTCTACAAATACAGAACATTCTTAACCTTTTCTTTCTATTTTTTTAGAAACTTTACCGTATTTTTGTTCTCTTTTTAAAGAGCTACAATTACTTGCTATGAAACAACTCATTATTTTATTATTACTAATTATTGCTTTTAGTATTGGTTATGGAAAATACCAGCAATACAAAAGGTACAACGCTCCTAATATTAATTATAAAACAATAAAAAAAATAGATTTAGCTTATTATAACCAAGAAACTGTACTTAGTTATTACAAGGTAATTGAAGACATAAACAGCTTTGTAAAAATGCAATGGACTGCTAATAATATAGATATTAGAGCTCCTGAAGATGCTACTGAAGAAACTAAATTAGCCGTTAAAAAGTATGCAAATAAACTTGCCAGCATTAAATACTATGAAAGTAAATTAGAAAACTCTAAAATTTTAAAAGCAAACGGTTTAAATAACAAAGAAATACAATTTTTAGAAGAAACAGGAACTGATTTTAAAGCCTACCAAAAATCTTTAGTAAAAAACAAAATTAAAAGGATGTTTAATCCTGATAAAGCATTGATTAATGGCTATAAAACTGCTTTTATTTATGAAATTCAAAAGCAATTAAATAAAAAAGGTTTTGAGATTACTACAGATGGTGTTTATAAAATTGAAACACTGAATGCTATTAAAATTTTCGAAGAAAAAAACAACCTATTTGCTGATGGTGTTTTAGATATTTTAACTTTAGATACTTTATTTGAATAACCAAAGATGTTAGCTTTTACTAACATCTTAAAATTATTTTTTGCTTTTTGAAGCCTTTACCTTTGAGTCAGTATTCTTAGGATTTTTGGTTTTCTTTTTCTTCTTATTTGGCATTTTACCTTTTATTCTATCTTTTTCAATAGTAATGTCTGCCATAAATTCTGAATTAAACGTATGCTCTTTTGCTAATTTTATATATGTTATAGCTGTTTTATAATCTTTTAATTGTTCATATAAAATGGCTTTTTTAAGATATAAAAGTGCTTTATCAGATCCTTTTACTTTTAATGCAAAATCTATAAAATCTTCTACTTCTTTATAATCTTCATTCCATAAAAGTGTATTTATATAAGGTGCATATACCTCAAAAGCATGAATATTTTCTGCCAAAGCTTGTTTAAAATAAACAATTGCTTCTTCATATTTATATAACTTTTCTGCATAAACTCTTCCCATTAAAGTTAATGCCATTGTATTTTTATCATCGTAAGACAATGCAAAATTTAAAGCCTCCATTACCTCTTCTAAATCGAAAGGGTAACTTTCTAATGCTTTAAAAATATAATTATTTACTAGTGTTCCCATTTTTTTTCTTTGTTTGTCATTGTAAAATAAATGACTCTTTTATTCTATTTTAAAAATCATTTTAAGTGGATTGCGCTACTTTTAAATAATTTTTTATTTTTTTTAATGTCTCTTTTTCATTTGTATGCTATTATAATATACACCTTTTTTTTTGTAAATTATTAATAACAACATCTTCTTTGTTTATATATTCATCAATTGTGCCATTTTATAAACTGCTTTCTAGAGAAAGAATTGTTTATCAATTCTATTAGAAATATTCTTAAAACTTTAGCAACGACAAAAGTACGTCCTCTTTTTCCTTTTTTTACAGATATTTCTATTATATTTTTATCTTTTGAAATAAAACAGTGAAAAAGGTTTAAAGTGGACTTTTATAAAAATACAAATACGTTCTTCTATTTTGTTAATTCGTTGGCAAAATTGCTTGCGTTAGGGATTGAAACGGCATCCTTTTTGTTTTTTTACAAAAAGATATAGTGAAAAGCCCGACCTTTAGGTAACGCCCAAAAAGAATATTATTTTGCATAAAAAAACGTCTAAAAAATTAATTTTAGACGCTTATACTATTTTAATTTAATGTTATTCTTTTATAAATTTTGTAGTTCTGACCGTATTATTTACGGTGTAGTTTATTAAATTAATATTAGATGCTATGTTAGAAACATCTATAGATTTAGTGTTTTTACTGATGGCTTTTTAGATATTTTAACTTTAGAGGCTTTATATTATTAATAAAGCATACCATATTAATTTAAATAAGCAGTACAATAATTATTTTATTGTACTGCTTACTATTTTTTATACAAACTTGTTTTTTTTACAATTTAGAAAGTAAGATTGTTTTTAGAACTCCTTTATTTTGAATAGAAACAACATATAAACCTGTTTTTAATTGAGAAATATCTAATACTGTTTTAGATGTATTTCCTAATGTTTGTTTTATTACAACTTTACCTTGCAAATCGAATATTTTTACGATTGCTCCTTTTTCTGGTATATGGGTAATTGTTAACTGTTGATTTCTAACAGGATTAGGATATAATTTTATTTGCTCTTTTATTTTTATCTCTGAAACTTTTTGTAAACTTTGTACACTATTACAACTTGGTGCTGTTGTAGAATTATTAAAGTAAATTGTAAAGTTTCCACTTTTAGAAACCATTACAAAATTTCCATTATTTTCTGCTACCCAATAAGAATCATCTAAATTAGAAATACCCGAATTACTGATAGTTAACTCTGGTTTTGAGTTACCAAAATCATAAGTCATTTTCTTTTTTAAATCTAGATAATAAGTAGGAACACCATTCTTGGTATTTATTGCAAATCTGCCCAATATATTACTTGTACTATTCCAGTTAATTCTAAATTTTTTTAAATTAGATAAATCTGGTCCTCCTGTACCAAGTACGTGTGCATTTAAAAAAACAGCATCTGTAAATGTTGGTAACGCGTTTGGTGATGGCGTATTAAAAACACAACTTGTATCTGTATCTATTACATTACTTACTGTAACGGTAATATTAGCTTCTGCTGTAGCGCCTATATTATCGATTGCTTTTACAGACAAATTATAGTTTCCTATTTGTGCATTTGTAATGCTATATTTATACGGAGCTGAACTATCTTCACCTAATTTTTCGTTATTATTATAAAATTCTACTTTAGCAATACTACCATCACTGTCTGCAGCAATAGCTTCTATAGAAATTGTTTCTCCTACTGTAAATTTAGTTCCATTATTAGGCAATTTAATGCTAACGGTAGGGGCACTATTACCTGTGTCTCCATTATCACATTTTACAATATTCCAACTAGGGCAAGATAAAACCATAGCTTTTAAAGAAAAACTACTTGTTGGGTCTGCTGTATTAGGATTACGAGTATTGTTCCAGAAATGAATTTCTGAAGGGCTACCTCCTTTTGCTCGCATTGAAGGAATATCTGCTCCTCTTGTACCTAAATTAAATGTATTATTAAAAACAGCATTTCTATAACCTGTATTGTAATTTGTTTTTCGATCTTGAAAATCTATTGCAGAATTTATAATTGTAGATCCATCTAAATTAAAAGTATTACCATACACAAAGGTATACGCTCCTTTAAGATCTATAAAAGCGTCTGCACTATTTTCTCCTGTAATTCCCTCTGCAGAAAAAGTACAGTTTCTAATAATAGTATTTAAAGTTCCTTCTTTTATATCTACCCCTTCTGCAGCAACATTAGGACCAATAATACAATTTTCTATTGTATTATTATTACAATCTGGACTATAAGGATTGTTGTGTTGAGATTTATCTGAACCAACATACAAACCCTCTCCAAAACCTGGTTTTTTAACACCTGTATTAGAAACGTTACAACCAGTAACTAAATTATTACTAGAGCCATCTCTTAAATGTATACCTTCTTCACCTATATCTCTAACAGTTATGTTTTCTATAAGACCATTATTTGCATTATCAAATACCAATCCTTTAGAACCATCTTCTAAAATAAGGTTTTTTATTTGCCAGTAATCACCTATAATTCTCATTACGTATCCATCATATTTACCTTCTTTTCCTTTAAGAATTGGAGGGTTAAGAGCATCTTTTGCTCTAATTATAATAGGCTTATCTGCATTACCATCTTTTGCAGAAAAAAATAGAGATGCTCTACCATTAGTATTGTCTTTTTCTAATGCAACATAAGTACCTGGAGCTATAATAATTTCGTTTCCTGGTTTTGCATTTTTCATTGCATTTAAAATACACTCTACGGTATTACATTCAATTTTACCTGTAGTGGTAGTATCTTCATTTTTAGGAGTATCATCAGACCAGTTTTTTATAATGTCTTTTACAAATACTCCTGTTGCAGTTAAATCATCATTTTGCAACCCAGAAATTCCTTTACCCGAATTTATAATTGATGCGCCTTCTGGTTTATCACTAACCGCCCAATTTACATGACTTATTTTATTTTCCTTTAAAAAACGCATCCATTCTTCTGTTTCGGAAACAGATGCATCTCCTTTACCGTCTGCATTTACAGCTCCCCATTCTGTTGCAAAAATTGCAACTCCGTTATTTAATGCTTTTTTAACTTTGTCTCTTAAAAATCCAGAATGTGTACCCGCATAAAAATGTAAAGCATATGCTGTATTACTATCTACTATTGGGCTTTGAGATGCAACATCAACATCTTGAGACCAATTAGGGGAACCTACAATGATTAAATTATCTGAATCTTTAGAACGAATTGCATTAATTACCTGAGTAGCATAAGATTTTACCACAGACCAAGGTTGCTTTATGGGTTCATTATAAATTTCATAAATAACATTATCATTTTGTCCGTATAACTCTGCCATTTCTCTAAAAAAGGCAACAGATTCTTCTTGATAATTTTCAGCCTCATGGGTATGCCAATCTATAATAACATAAATACCTTTGGCTATTGCAGCATCTATTACTTTTTTAATTTTGTTTTTTTGAGCAATAGGACTATCAATGTATCCTGTTCCTCCATCCCATGATTCTTTTACACCCATGGCAATTCTAATAATTGAACTATTCCAATTATCGGCTAAATGATTCACTGTACTCGAATTGTAAAAATCTGAAGAATCTCCTGCGTTACTCCAAAATAAGCTGTTACCAGCTAAACTAATAGAGGTGCCAGATTTGTCTACAATAGTATTACCATCAACCCGTAATCTACCATGTTTATCTACAATAGATTGAGCTTGAATACCATAGGATATTAATGAAAAAATAAATAATGCGTAAAATTTTAGTTTTAGTTTGGTCATAATTTTAAGTTTTTATATCGCTAAATTAACACAATTACTCATCCTAAAAAACTAAAAAACAAAACACAACTACCTAAAAAACAAACAATTAAACTATTATGCTCCTATTTAGGATAATAGTTATATTCTTTTGATAAATATTAAACTCAGATTAAGTTTATTTCTTCTAAAAAGAATGGTTTGATAAATAAAATACATCTATCACAATTATTTACAACAAAAAAAAGTGCCTAAAATTTAATTTAGACACTTTTTTTATTTTATTTAAAGTTCTTAATCTACAATATTGAGTTTTATAGTAGCAAATGAAGTCAGTTTATATTTACTCATACATTAAAAATTACTGTTTTGTTTATAATTTAAGTTATAAAAAATGCAAAAAAAAGAGATCCTAAAATAGCATCTCTTTTAAATTATTGTAAAGAAATAAAGTTATTCTTTAATAAACTTTGCAGTACCTACAGCATTATCTACAGTGTATTTAATTAAATAAATACCAGATGCTAAGTTAGAAACATCTATAGATTCACTGTTTTTATTGATTGCTAAACTGATAACTTGTTTCCCTAAAATATTATAAATGGCAGCATTTTTAATAGTGCTTTGTGCAGAAATATTTAAACTGCTCGTAGTTGGGTTAGGATACATAGAAACATTTAGTAATTTATTGTCTGACACGCTTGCAGTTGCTGCATTAAACAACATAAGATCGTCCATATAAAAGGTATAGTTTGCACTTCCGTCTCCCATAGTTCCTAAATCGAAAATTAAAACAACGCTATCATATGATCCACTAGGAATTGCTGAATAATCGAACGTAATTGTTTCCCACGCATTTGCTGTGGTTATGGTTATTTCTTTCTCGAAACTAGTAGCTGGACTTGCAGAATTTTCTACTTTTAATAACACTTTTGCATTTGATCTTGGCGAATATACTTTCATTGTAAAAGTATCATTTGCTGCAAAATCCATTGCTGAACTTAATTTTACGACACTGCCACCCCAAGGTTGACCTGCATTTTTTACCATTTTACCAACATTTGCAGAAGAATTATCTGCATTGTTATATGGATTTGTTTCTGTGGTAACAACTCCTCCATCAAAATTGGTCCATGTTGTTGCACTTTCAAAATCTAAAGGTAATGCTACTGTAGGAAGCACAACACCTGAAGAAGTTAATGCAATATCATCTATATAAAAAGTAAAGTTAGCAGAACCATCTCCAACTGTTCCATTATCAAATATTAAGACCAATTTATCATACGAATTAGCCTTACTAATAGTTGCATAATCAAAAGTTAAAGTTTCCCATCCATTTGCTATGGTTGTTAGAACTTCTTTACTAAAATTAATTCCTGCATCTCCAGAATTTTCTACTTTTAATAATACTTTTGCTCCTACTCTTGGTGAATATACTTTCATTGTAAAAGTATCATTATTCGCAAAATCCATTGCAGAACTTAAGGTTAACGCACTTCCTCCCCAAGTTTTACCTTCAAATTTTACCATCTTACCAACTTTTGCAGAACTATTGTCTGCATTGTTATAAGGGTTTGTTTCTGTTGATACAACTCCTCCATCAAAATCTGACCAAGTTATTTCGCTTTCAAAATCTAATGGTAAAGAAGCTGTACCTGCAACAGGTGCTTCTGGTGCATCTGTTAATTTTTCTGCATTAAATTTAATATTGTCTATATATATGGTATTTCCTGCTGCTCTATCTGCCATATCTTGCGTCCAATCTACAAAAACAACCATTTGACTGATGTTAGATAAATCTCCATTAGGGTTTATTCCAGAAAGATCGAAAGTTAATGTTTGCCATTCATTTACCACTGTATTACCAACATTCTGGTCTGTAATTTGAAATGAAGTTCCTGCACTATTTGTTCCCATTTTAATACCTACAGTACCTACGTAATTCTTATGTACGTCCATAGTTAAGGTTAGGTTGCTGGCAACACTCATGTCTATTTTCCAAGTACCAAATTTAGAGTCTTCCCATTTATTATTAACACCTGCGTAAAAAGCATTGCCAGGTCCCATAACAACTTTCATCACTTTAGAAGCGGTAGTATTTACACCATTTAAATTGGGGTTGTCAACAATCTCTGCAGGAGCAGGTTGGTTATCAAACGTATACCAATTAGACGCAATTCCAGATGGTGTACCTTCTTCAAAATCTAAATGATATTCTTGTTGTTGAGAAAAGCCTATTGATGTGATCAATAAAGCAAATAATAGAGTAATTTTTTTCATAATAGTTATTTCTTTAAATTAGTATACTCAATATTAACCTTAAACTATGCAATATTGATTTTTAAGACCTGAACAAAAAACATACAGTTTGAAAAAAATGATAAAAAAATGAATTAAAATAGTAACAAAAGCAATGATAGCATCATAATAATAGTAAATTATTAAGAATGAATAAAAGACAACAAATAGGCATTATTTTGCATCTGTATAGGTAATGTATTGTTTAAATTACAAGTGTTGTTGTTCTAATTTTTAATGTATACCTGCATTCAAAAAAAAGAGGACTATAAATAACTAAACACGGACAATAATAGCACAAAAAAAACACATTAAAAACCTAATAAACAACAACATAACACCACTAAAAAAACTATTAAGAGCTTAATAATATAGAGCTATTAAGTAAGTTACACTCGTTATTAATATACTTATAACCATAACCAACCTCTTTATATAGATTGATTTTGATACTTTTTAAGGACTTCTTAAATAAACATAAAAAAACGCTATAAATATCAAGTATTTATAGCGTTTATTAAGAAACAGAAGTTGTTTCATTGATAGTATATGCTAATTTATATTTTCTTTAAAGTTTCTTGCTTTAAGGCTTTTCTTTTATTTAATTCTGTGCTAATTTCTATCGCTCTTTCTTCTGTTAAATCGTAATCTCTCATAATATACATAGCAATTGCGGTACCTAGAATAGGAAAAACAGAGAAGAAAAATCTTAAACCAGTAACTGCTCCTTCTGGTTGGGTAGCGGCATCTGGTGTAAAATCTACCATAAGCATTATTAATCCACTTAAACCACCTGCAATGGCAAAACCAAATTTTACCATCCACCAATAAATTGCACCAAAAATACCTTCTCTTCTTTGTCCGAAATTTAATTCGTCTAAATCGCAAATATCTGCGGTCATAGACATCATTATTGTAAATAAACCACCTATACCAAAAGAGAAAAAAGGTAACGCTAATAAAAACATATAGGGTTTTCCTGGTATAAAAAGAAACCACAATAAGATATAACCAAAAATAGAAATTCCTTGTGAGATTAGAAACGCATTCTTTTTACCCATTGTTTTAGATATTTTAGCAACAATAGGTATCACCAAAAAGGTAGTTATTAAAGCACCTACACTTCCAAATAATGTTGGCCAAATCCAAGCTGCACCAGCATCACCATTAAACAAATAATATACAATAATAAAAAAAGAAAAAGCGGCAACCGTATTAAATGCATTAAAAATAAAGAAGGTAGCTATACAAAGTTTTCTAAATTGTTTAATTTTAAAGGCTTCTTTAAAACCTTTTAATATTTCTCTAAGACTACCGCCAATATTTTTTATTGTTAAAGGCACCAAACTATCATCATCTAAAGTAGATTTATCTTTTAAAAATATGGCGGGTACCATGGCTAATAAAGCACATATAATGGCTACCCAAATTGCCAAAGTTCTTGTTGCAACATCTCCAGAATCAAACCAATTAGGGTCGTACATAATTACCCACAACCAAGGTGCTAACACCCAGGCCCATTGCCCAATCCACTGAGATACTGCCATAATGCTGGTACGTTCATGAAAATCATCGCTCATTTCATAGCCCATTGCCACATAAGGAACACTAAAAATAGTTAAGCCTAAATAGAAAACCAAAGACCAAAATAAATAATAAGCAAAATTATAATTTAAACTATCTTCTCTGTAAAGTTGCCACATTAATGCAAATGAAATACCCATTATAATAGCACCAATAAAAACATAATGACGTCTTCTACCATATTTAGAACGGGTATTGTCTGAAATAAACCCCATTATTGGATCTGTAATAGAATCGAAAATACGAGGAAGAAAATACAAGATACTCCACATCCAAGTTGGGAAACCTAAGTCTTTAACTAAGACCACCATAAAAATACCCAAAGCAGCCGGAAACATTTGATTGGCTAACATACCCAAACCGAATGCTATTTTTTTTCCCATCGGAACTTTAGAAGTTGATTTAGTCTTAGTCATAATGTTTTAGTTTTTAATAGTTGATACCATAATGGTTTGTAATGCTTGTGCATCTATATTTATAAGTGTTTCTTTTTCTGCTAAAAGCAATTTGAAACTCTTTTTTGTTTTTCCTTCATTAAAAACTACCACAGCAATAGAACCATCTGTGTTTTGTGCTGCCGTAACTTGCAATTCTTTATCTGAATTTTCTAAACCAATTACTTTTGCTTCTGGTCTTATATATTTACTAAAATGAGCCATTGTGTAATAAAGTGGAGTAAAATAAACGGCATCAGTTGCTGTATCTACAATTACTGGAGCCACACACCAATTCTCGAACCAGTTTGGTCCTCCTTTTGTGTCTAAAACCATATTCCAATCTACCCAACCGTCTACCCAATTATTTAGGCAACCAATAATATCTCTTGCATATCTGTTTACGGGTGCATATTTAGGATGTAAGTGTTTGTCTTTTTCTGGTGCCCAATCCCAACCCCAATCTGTTGCTTCTTTTTTCCAATACCAAGCGTCATCTTGCCATACCGGAACCTGAGAATCAATACAACCTTCTGTTTCTATTAGGTATTTATTTGGAGCTTTGTTATGTGCATATTGTAACGCTTCCGGAAAAACTTCATAGGTACTTTCGTACCAGTGAATTGCTGTTCCATCATAGTATTTAGAGGAAGCTTTATCTTTAAACATAACATCTACCCATTCTTTTAAACCTTCTCTATTTTGATCGTACCCTAAAATTTTGAGATCCCCTTTTCCATCTGCTTCTAATTTAGGACCTAAATGATGTTGTACAAACTCCGTCATTTCTTCAGGAGAATAATGCATGCTTTCCCAATTATTTCCATTTCCATGTGGTTCATTTTCTACTGTAAATCCCCAAATATCGATGCCTTGTTCTTTGTAAGCATCTGCATATTTAGAGAAGAATAATGCCCAAGTATCATAGTATTTTGGTAATAATTTACCGCCAACCCACTTCTTATTATCTTTCATCCAAGGAGCGGCGGTCCAAGGTGAAGCAAAAATTTTAAATCCGTCTTTAGACACTTTCATGGCATCTTTTATCATCGGAATTAAGTCATCCATGTCTTCCTTAATTGTAAAGTGTTCTAACTCCATATCTTCTGCTACAGGAGAATAAGAATACTGATTGAGAGAAAAATCACAAGAATTCATGTGTGTTCTTGTTAATGAATAATTAGCGCCATCTTCAGCAAAATAAGCTTGTAAAATAGTATCTCTATTTTTTTTACTTAATTTATTTAATAAATATGCTGATGATTCTGTAAAAGCCCCTCCAAAACCAGTAATTGTTTGAAACGTCTCTTTAGGGTTTAAAGTTATTATTGATGCATTTTCATCCGAAGTAAATGTTGAAATAGGTGTTAATTTATTTCCAGCTTCAGAGGTTTCATAAACAGTTACATTTAGTTTGTTATCAACTTGCTTACAACTGATTATCGTTACTAAAAAAAGGATTAGAAAATAGGTTTTTGCTTTCATTGTATTTATTTTTTATAATCTGTATTCGGAACAAGAACCTCTTTCATCAACGCTTCTTTATTTCCATTATATGTTTTTGTAATTGGTTGTCCATTTCTTGTTAAACCTTTAAAAACGCCTTTATCAACCAAATTCCAAAGTGCATATTTAGCTTCTCCTTTTAAATTGATTAAACCAAAATGATTTTCTGAGCCATTTGCATTTTCAGCATCTTTCCATTGTTCATCAAAAGCTTCAAAATAGAAACAAGAAATCCTTTCGTTATTTGTCCATTCTCGCAAATTATTATAATACAAACCTTGCTTGTATTCGTCTGTAGCTCTAGAACCTTGTGCGCCATAATAGCCGTTAGAAATCGTTGCCCAACCTGTTTCTCCTATATGAATAGGTTTGTTTACGCCCAAACTTTTCATATAATTTTTTACAGCGTTGTATTGTTTTATGGCAAACTTTTTAGACCTTACCATGGCTGCATCAATTTTTTCTTTGTCTGATAAATGCAACTCATTATCGGGTACTTTCCAAAATTCTGAATTGTGGTGCGAATTATGATATGGATACGTATGGGTAGAAATATAATCTACGGCTTTTATCAATTTTTCTAAATCGGCTGTATGATATAACGGATCTCCACCACCCCAACAAGAAAAATCGTCTGAACTTGTAATCCAAACATCTTTAGATAATTCTCCATTTTTCTTTAAATCTTGCAGATGATTTACCCATTTTAAAATAACATTCGGTTGTACAAAATAACTTGCTGCCCATTTTACCATCGCTTCATTACCAACTGCAATTACTTTTACAATGTCTGGATATTTATTAGCCAACGCTACGGCTCTCGCTATTTCTCCTTCATTTTCTGGACTTTCAATATTATGATTAGGTACTTTGTCTGTCCAAGCATTTAAACAATCTATCCAAGCCCCTAACATTACATACATTTCAAAATTTGCATCTTCTTTTTTAAGTTGATGAATGGCTTCTAAAACATTTGCAGCATGTGGTAATTTTGGTTGCACATTATAGGTTCTTAAAATGCGAATTCCCATAGCATGCATCAACTTTAAATCTTCTTTTAATTGAGGAATTGTAGGTTGATTGTCTTCTCTAGATTTCTCTCTATAACCTCCATAGGAAATTGCTAAATAATCAGGATTCCCTAAAATATGTTCTGCAGTAAGTTCCTTTTTTTTAATTGCTTGTTTAGAATTACAACTAACGCAAAAAATAAACACAATAATTGCAAAGGATATTTTAAAAATTGAATTCATATTTTGATGTTTAAAATCGTTTTTTTTTTGAAAGGTTTTAAAACCTTATTATGTTTATTCATTACACCTACAAGAAAAAAAGACCTTGCAGGTGGAATCTATCTTTTAATTTTTTTATCAATTATTTTTTTACCGAAACCTCTATTCTATCTATTTCACCTGTTCTTTCAAACATCATTTTAGAAATAGTACTGTTAAGAATTAAGCTTTCTGATGTTGTTATTTTTCCGTTTGTAAAAAAGATTGTTATACTTTCTTCTCCTTTATTTTTATACACAATTGGAATTTGACAATAGGTAAAACAAAGTGAATCTTCTTTTAATTCAATTGATTTTGCTTCTTTACTAATAGCAGTATATTTAAAAGTTTTTGGCATTTTAATAAACTCACTTCCTCTTAATAATCTAGGATTAAAAATGATTTTACCTTCTTTTACAAAAACACCTAACTCTCCAATTCTACTTAACACGTCTTCTTTAACCTGACCTGTCATTCCTGGCTGTTGTGCTCCTTTTCCTCCTGGTGTATGAGAATATGGATCTGTTGGAAAAGCGCCATATAATTCTGGAGATTTATGCACACCAATTCCTGCCTGAATTTCATAATAGTGATCTAATAATTGACCAACTACAGCTTCATCTTCCTTATTTTTAACCGCTAACAAGCAATTTTCTTGAACCGCTAATAATAGTTTTGAAACCATGTGCCAATAAATAGAACCTAACCCTTCATAGCCAAAGAAAGTTCCTGAACGACCTGTAAATGCTTTGTGATTAAAGACTCCTTCAAAAGTTTCTAGTAACAAACCAGCTTCGTTTTCTATTAAATCTGAATACGTTTCTGGTAATGCTAAAAAAGCTCCTTTTAGACTATTGGCATTGTTAAAGTTTGCATTAAAATGATAATTACCTAAAACATCTTTAGTAATGATTTGTGTGTTTCCATCACTAATCAACTTTGATAATAATTTAGACTTATTTACAGACTCTTTAGAAATCACATTTTTTTGATCGAAACGAGGTAAATCTTTATTCGGATATAAAATATAACTGTATTGATCTTCTCTAAACAACGCACTCGCTTTCATACCATCTAAAACTTTTAAAGCTTCTTTTGATGATAAATATCCAGCACTTAAAACAGCAACTTGTCCTTCTAACATTTCTGGCAAATAAGAAATAGCTACTTCGTTATCATTCTTAATAGTCATTAAATTGTAAGAATGATACAAATTATCAGAACGTTTGTTTGCTTTTATGGTATGCTCTAAATATTGTTTTGTAATTGTAAAAAAGGCTAACAATTCTGTTTTAGAAATTGTATTTCTATCACTAGAAAATCCGTTTTCATAAATGGCAGATCTAAACGTACTTGCTGCTTCACCTAAACCATCTAAAACTGTTTTTCTCTCAGTATCAGAAACAGAACCAGAAAGTATTTCTTTATTTTGGTTGAAAGTTGACACAACTTCATTAAAGAATGTTGCCAATTCTAATGAAATCTCAACTTCTTCTGTGGTTGATTTCGTAACTACTTTTTCAAAGAAATTGATAAATCTATTTAAGTAATTTAACGTTACCATAGAAACTCCGTTACCAACTAAAGCGTTATTCGCGTCATTCCATTCCGGACGTTGCGTATTCATCCAAATACCACCTTCTGGGATGAAGTTAGATACTTTTGCTAATACAGTTGCTAATAATTTTTCAATTAAATTCACTTTATAAATAAAGAAGTTTTCATCTCTTAATAAAGCACCATCAGCTCCTAATTCTTCTCTTTTTTCATGAATTTTAGCATCTAATTCATGATCAAAGGCTATAGTATCTTTAGGATTTTGAAGTATACTTTGATAATCTTTAATTTTATAAGGCACATTTGCGTACACAAAAATATCTTCAGAAAAACGTTTTTCTAATTGATTAGGATAATGGTTTTCTATAAATTCTAAGAATTTTAATAAGTAAATTATTTGATGATCTCCCCAATATCCAATATAAGACCAAGGATCATTTTCTTCTATAGTTTCCCAATCGAAACCATCTTTTGTAACTCTATACGGATTGTAACCATCAAAAGTCGTTGCATTTAAAAACTTATGAATCATGCTTTCTATAAACTCAGGATAAGAATGTGCTAAGGTTTCCCAATTCTGAAAAATATCTCGCCAGTTCCCTTCATAATCTAAAATTTTAGAACCATCAATTTCATTTTTTGTGTTGATAGAAAACTTGTTCCAAGGTCTACTTGGATCACCGTGTCTTCTACTAAATTTTAATGGTAAATATTCAAAACAAAGTCTTTTAAAGTTTTTATCTTCATCGTTCTCTGCAATTTCAAGAATCGTATTTAATGTAAATTCCTCTGGTAAGTCATTTAACAATTCTTCTTTTTTCTTGATTACTTTTTTATTTGCCTTTCCAATGTATTTTATAAAATCTTCTTTTTCAATTTTATAATCATCATCAAAAGTACCACCTCTCATTAAGTTGAAAAGTGTATTTGCAAAGTGTCTTGTATTTACTAAAGGATCGTTTGTTACTTGCAAACCATCTGCAGCACCTGTTAAAGCAATTAAGTTTTTAGTACCTAATTCGATATCTTCTAAAATACTTTCAGCTAAATTTTTATCATTTAAAATAGCCTTAGAAATTATTTGAATATCACCTATCGTCTGATTCACATTCGCAATAAAACTCCATTCTTTGGTTTCATTTGCTGATAATTCTAAATCTGCACTGATAAAATAAGCTCCTTTTTCTGCTTTTATATCTACTTCTGGATGTATCTCTTTTCCTCTTCTAAAACTATCTAATTGTAATGATGATAATAAATACGTTGGATTTTCGATACCTAAAGACCAAACGATATTTGCCTTTAAAGCTTCACTTGGTTCTGCTTTATCAACAATAATGGCACTTAATGCATAAATACCTAAACCAGATTCTGCTTGTAATTCACTTTTCTTGTAAGCATCTACTAAATTACTGCGAGAGTTTTGTAAATCTGTTTCTACATCCGAAGGGATAATATTTTGTAAACCGTCTAAAAATGTAATTTGTATTATATCTGAAGAATTATTAATTAAGGTTGATTTTTTTACAAATCCGAATTTATCTGTAGAACTCCATTGATATCTGAAGGTTACTTCTAAATCTTCATTAATTTCTTCGAAAATAACTTTATTTCCAAAACTATTTTTATATAAGTTTTGTTTGGTTTTATACAACCCAATTTGTCTCTGAGAAAAAGGTTCCCATAAATAAATGTTTCCATTTTTAGAAACTTGAAAAATAGATTTACTCCCAGTTACATCTGCAGATTCCGTAATTTTATCATCTGTATAATACGGAAAAAGTGAATACTCACTATTTTTTCTACCAGCTGTAAGACCTCCATTACTAGAAATAAACATCCAATGATTGGAGTCAGAAACAATACTCATAAAGAATGGTCTCATTTCATTACTATTTGCAATTTTATAATAAACTTCATTGTCAAAATTTATCATTTCTCCTTTCACTTCTTGTGCTTGAAAGTCTGCTTTATTTTTTCCTAAAAAGATGGTCTTGTTTGTCATTAAAATTGGTATTCTAAAACCTCTGCAACTATTTAAAAGAGGTTCTAATTAATATTTTATTTTATCAGAATATTAAAAAATATTCTATCGCTGTTTATTCGTTTAGTCTAAAACAACCTCATTATTTGTTGCTTTTATAAGGGCGTCATTTAGTTTAATTTTATTAAAATATTCTAAAACTAAGCTTGTGGTCATTCCTTTTGCATAGGGGTTTAATTGATGTGCTTCTTTTAAAGCATAATAAGCTGCTCTTGGATATAAAGTGTATAAACCTTCGTTATTGGTTGGGCCTTTTGCACAAATACCAAACCATTCCTCATTCATGTTATTATGATTTTCTTGATAGTCATAATCATACGCTTTGGTTGCCCAAGAGGCATCATTATCATGCACATCTAAATTTATGGTCTGTCCGTATTTCCACCAACCATCACTAAATTGAAAAGTAAACCCCCCAATTGCGTTTTCTGCTTTACCTAAACCAGCAACGTTTTTATAAATTTCTTTCCAGTTTTCTACCAAGTAAAAAGCTTGCATTTTTTGATCTTCTTTATTATTGATTGCATTAAAAGCATCGGATCCAAATTCTGTAAATAATATCGGCATATTCAGTTTCTTTTTAACAATATCAAAAGCATCTAAAAAAGATTTTCCACGATACATATTGGTACCATAAATATCTACGTCTTTGCATTCTTCTGCTATAATATCTATAAAAAGTAAATCGCCATTGCAAATAGCTATTGGATGAGCAGCATCTACCTTTTTCATTTGAATAGCAGCCTCATTCATCAATTTATACATTGCTCTACCTCTTATTTCTCCTATTTTTTTCTTTTCAGTTTCTTCTTCAGGAAAGTCTTCTGTTTCTGATCCCGCCCAAAAAAGTCCATAATTATTTTCATTCCCTAAAAGAAATAATAACAAACCCTGTGTATTTTTATACGTTTTAGTCATTTGTACAACTTCTGCTAGTAAAGATTTTTGAGTATCAACATTTGTGTAATCTGTTTCTGGTTTCCAATTTCCGTTTATAGAAACTCCGTATCTACCAAAAGAATGGTTTAGCATGGTGTAAATACCATACTTTTCATAGATATAAGTAATCCATTTAGGTTGAATGCCTTCGTAAACACGAATTGTATTAATGCCTAACTCTTTAAGCAAAGTCATTTCTGTTTCTAATGCCTTTTTTATAAACGCATCAGATTGTTGCCATAAACTGTAAGAAAAGTTGGTTCCTACCGGAAAATAATCCCAATTCATTCCGTTAATGATAAAATCTTCTCCATTAACCATTAACCGCATTCCTTGTTCATTATTTAAAACAACTACTTCAGTCTTATTTTTAGAGCATGAGCTTAAAGCAAAAAGAATAAATATAATTGGTAAGAAAATGTATTTCATGTGTATCTCTTTAGATGATAAAACCTTACTATTTTGTAGCTAATAAAAAGAAGACAAATAAGGTCAATCAATTATAAACTGACCTTATTAAACATCTTCAATTATTTATTATTGATATACTTTTACATAGTCTATTTCCATAGTATCTTCTGTAAACGCTGCATCAACGGTTCCCCCTAAAGAACCTCCCATTGCTACATTAAGAATTAAAAAGAAATCTGCATTAAAAGGTAAATCTGCACTATTAGCAAGCTCATAAAAAGGAACATTATCCACATATATTTTAACAGTTTTTTCTGTCCATTCTACTGTATATAAATGAAATTCTGATGAAGCATTTTCAATTGGAGTAGTTTCACCATAACTTGCATTATTACTACCCGCAGTATTGTACCAGTGTAACGTACCTAAAGAAGTATTTTTATCGGCTCCTGTTTGCTCCATTATATCAATCTCTCCAGAATGTGGCCAACCAATAGTAGAAAAATTAGCACCTAACATCCAAATAGCTGGCCAAGTACCTTGCTCACCAGGCAATTTTGCTTTTACCTCTACTCTACCATAGGTAAATTCATACAATCCTTCAGATTTTAATCTTGCAGAAGTATAACCTCCACTACCATCTGTTTTCGCTTTAATTTTTAAATAACCACCTTCTACAATTACATTTTCAGCATCATTAGTATAAGTTTGCAATTCATTATTACCCCAACCACCTGCACCAAGGTCATACGTCCATTTAGTTGCATCTGGTGCTCCTGCTGTATTAAAATCGTCTTCCCAAGCCAAATCATTATAAATATAACCAGATCCTTTTACGGGTTTCGTAGACGTAAATTTATGGTACCAAGCTCCTCCAGAACCAGAAACGGGGTCTTCTATAACTCTAACAACCAATTCGCTGCTAGACACAGAAATAATATCATAAGTTCCAGAACCTACTAACCATCCCATAAAACCACCATCAGAAATTTCGAAATTTGTACCTCTATATGGCGCATTGTTATACGTACCTTCTGTACCTGCTTTAGATGTAGAAGGACCAAAAGCCACTGTTTTTACACCAAACATTTTTGTTGCTACAGTTTCATCATGACACTGATCTCCTGCAACCCCTAAAACACCAGCATACGTACCTGGTACAAAAGCAGGACCTGCGGTTTGTTCGAATGTTAATCCGTTTGCAGTTCTTGTAAAAACAAACTCATTATCGTACATACAACTTTTTTCATCATCCCAAGCCTTAATACCATTCCACCAAGCCTCATAAGCAAATTCTCCATTACCATAATCATCTGTAACAGGTCCTAAACCAACATGTAAATCTTTATCTGCTTGCCAGTACCATTTTTTACTATCTCCAATATTAGCACCACTTAAAAAGTTTTCTGCATCTACATCAGAAAAAGAACTAAACACTTCTACATCTATTGTTTTTGTTGATGAAACGCCACCTGTACCATTTGCTTTTACAACAACGGTATAGTTATTTACACCTACTTTAGAAAACCTTTTTGATAACACTCCTGATGGAGAAGCTTCTGCAACACCATCAAAATAATACACATAAGAAGAGGCATTTTCTGCGGTTGCAGTAAAATTTACTGTACCACTACCATCTCCGTAAAGATTGTTAGCATCTACGCCCACAATTTCTGCGGTGATAACAATATCTGTAGGAGCTACTATTTCTCCGAATTCATGCTCATTTTCTTGACACCCATAAAAAGCGGCCATTAAAGAAAATAGGATTATATAAATATTTTTTATTTTTTTCATTTTTTATATTTTAATTACGTTAACATGTAAATAATTGTTTTTATACCTAATTACTAGATAATGAAACATCATCTAAATTAACCATACCTACTGCTGCTCCTAAATCGAAAATAACTCTTGCGTCTGAGGCTCCAAATTCTGCTGCAGATAATGTTACAGAATAGGTTGTTCTTGTTGGTGTAATTTCTACCGTTTTAGAATCATTAGACCAAGGGTCTGCACTTAAACCAATACCAGCAATTATAGGTCTGTTTACGTCTGACCAAGCATCAAAAGTTAACGTATATGTGTTTCCTTGAATAATTTCTAATTTTTGACTTGCATTTACATCATAAGAATTACCTGCCGCCGTTACGTTTACAGAATAATAGGTATTACCTGCATCTGTTACTACTGGAGCAGCAGTAGTGTCATCAACACCAATTAACCAAGCATCGCTTCCGTTTTCGAAATCTCCATTAACTATTATATTTCCTGTACCTATAATTAGAGATACATTATCTAAATTAACCATACCTACAGCTGCGCCTAAATCGAAAATAACTCTAGCATCTGAGGCTCCAAATTCTGCTGCAGATAGCGTAACAGAATACGTTGTTCTTGTTGGTGTAATTTCTACCGTTTTAGAATCATTAGACCAAGGATCTGCACTTAAACCAATTCCTGCAATTATGGGTCTATTTACGTCTGACCAAGCATCAAAAGTTAATGTGTACGTATTTCCTTGAATTATTTCTACTTTCTGACTTGCATTTACATCATAAGGTTGACCTGCTGCAGTTACGTTTACTGAGTAGTAAGTATTACCTGCATCTGTTACTACTGGCGCAGAAGAACTATCATCAATACCAATTAACCAAGCATCGCTTCCGTTTTCAAAATCTCCATTGGTTAATAATCCATCATCAAATGCTGGTGCAGTTGTACTTACTTTATAAAAATAAAAGTTATCTAAAAACACGGTTCCTTGTGGTGCAGCAGCAATAACAATTTGGTTGATATCAGAAAATGGAACTCCTGTAAATTCTGATAAAGGAATATCAAAACTTAACCATTTTCCTTTTTCTGTAATTGTATTTTCTACTTCAAATTCAATATTATCAGAACCATCATTGTAACCTGTACCATTAAAGTCAACAAATTTCAATTTAAAAGTATCTACATTCGTAGTCCAAATATCAAAATGAACAAACTCCATTGACGAAGCATCTATCGGAGAAGCCTCTGTTATAATACCCGCATAATTTAAATCTCTGTACGCTAAAACATTGTCAGCATCTACTGTAATTACTTCTTGTAAAGCTAAAGAAGACCAATCTGTAGTAAACGAATCTACGGTAGTTTGTGTATATTTATCTGAAAATATAGAAACTACGTCTGCTGCATCTCTTGTAGGAGGTTTTGGTGCAGCAACAATTGGAACTAAAATTTCTGTTACTTCAAAATCTGCCGTATATGTTGTTGTTTCTACAGCACCACCTTTAGCAATTACCTTTACAGAGTAAGTACCTGCAGTTGGATATTGATAAGAAATTACATCGCCAATATTACCTGTTAAAACTGGTTGAGTTACACCATCTTCACCTGAGTAAAACTCATACGTAGCAGCATAATCTGCTGTAGCAGTAACATTTACTTGTTTAGAAATGGCTACATCATTCTCTAAAGTAACCTCTAAATTTTCTGGAGCTTTAAATGAAACAACTAATTCTTGCGTTGCTTCTGTTGTATCTCCTTTTGTATTATAGGCTACTATTTTTACATTGTAAGTACCTTCTATATAAGTATGTTGGGCGCTTTTACCAGCTTCTACACTTTTTTCTTCGGGAGTTGCATCTCCAAAAGAAATATCAAAATAAGCCCCACCATCTGCAGTTGGTAAAATGGTAACCAACCCAGAATTATCTTGAGATAAATTATAACTAGCAGCAACATTAGTTGGCGCAGCAATAGTATCTAAAAAGTCTAAACTTCTATCTTCTTCTGCACAAGCATTGATAATCAGTAATACTATTAACGCTTTATATATTATTTTAATTTTCTTCATCCTTATAAATATTAATATTTATCATTTTGTGACCAATTTCCTTGAGAAAACTGTATTTCTTCTACAGGTATTGGAAACACCTCATTTTTACCTGTTGTAAAACCTGCTATTTGAGCTCCTCTTCCTGTTCTTACTAAGTCAAAAAACTGATGACCTTCTCCAACTAATTCTACTCTACGTTCGTGATAAATAGCAGCTGTTAAATTAGTACCTGTTGTTGTAATGTTATGATCTGTATCGCCAAAAGCTCTTTCTCTAACCTTATTTAAATAAGTTTTAGCTTTGGCATCATCTGCAGAAGGTCTTCTATTAAAAGCCTCAGCCGCCATTAATAATACATCTGCAAAACGTATTGCTCTGTAATTATTAGGGTTGGTTATATTTAAATCTCCTGCTGCATCTGCATTTCTTTTTCTTGGTAAGTACTTTCTATTATAGAAACCAGTATGCTCATAACCTGTAGTAAATTGTGCACCTGTAGCAGCAGACCAAGCATCGATGTCTAAAATAGCTACGTCTTTTCTATTGTCTCCATCTTCAAATTCGTCTACTACTTCTTGTGTAGGAATATTAAAACTAAAGCCCGATGTAAATAAATCTCCATCATAACCTCTAACCCCTTGAAAACCTACTGCCACATTACCTTCGCTACATTGTAAACAATCGAAACCTGCTCCTTGAGTGTCTGTATATTGAACTTCGAAAACAGTACCTGTTCCGTTTTCTCCATCAAATTCAAAGATTTTATTATAATCAGATTCTAATACATAACCACCATTATTAATTACATTTTCTAAAACTGTAGATGCTTGTAAAAATTTATCTTGATATAAATATACTTTACCTAATAATGCTTGCGCAGATCCTTTTGTTGCTCTACCAACTTGCGGTGCTGTATAGGTCATGTTTGCAATTGCATATTCTAAATCTGCTTCTATTAATGCATAAACATCCGCTTTTGGCGATCTTGGTATTGTTTTTTCATCACCCAAAACAAAACGACCTTCTGCTTTAATAGGAATGTCTCCAAACCATTTTACCAATTCAAAATTATAATACGCTCTTAAAAAACGAGCTTCTGCAATGATAACTTCTTTACCTGTAAAATCTGTTTTGTCTTGAAATTCTAAAATGTATGCAGCTCTATTAACACCACCATACATCCAACTCCAAAGATTTTGAAGTTGATCATTAACAGGTGTGTGCGTCATATCATCTACTTGTTGATACCCTGGTACATCTGTAGCACTTTCTCCTCCTGCTAAAGTATTGTTTGATGCAATTTCTCCCATTAATACATTGATAAATGTAGATTGCAATGGGTCATAGGCTGCTACTAAAGCATTGTAATAATCTGTTTCTGAATTGAAAAAAGATTCAGAATCTTCTGCGTAAATTTTAGAATTATTTAAGTAATCATCAGAACATGCGCTTAAAATAAATAAGCTTGTCATAAAGATGAATCCTAATTTTATTTTTTGATTGTAATTTCTCATCTTTTATTTTTTAAAATGTTACGTTTAAACCTAATAAAAACTGTCTTGCAGATGGATAACTCCCAGAATCAATACCAGCTCCAATTGCTCCGTCATTTATAGATGGATCATAACCTGTGTAGTCCGTTAAAGTAAATAAGTTATTTATAGACGTGTATAATCTTACCTTAGACAAGCCAACTTTTTCTAATAACTCAGGGGCAAAATTATACCCAATCTGTATGTTTTGCATACGTAAGAATGAAGCGTCTTCTACAAAGAAATCTGAGAATAATTTGTTGTTTGTTGCATCATTTGTAAGTCTTGGTACAGAATTACTTGTTCCTGCTCCTGTCCATCTATCTAAATAATATGCAGGTTTATTAACATTTGGTAAAAAACGTTCGAAGTTTCTAACCATGTCTTTCCCTAATTCTGCATACAAATACGATGTAAAATCCCAATTTTTATAGGTAGCAGAAACATTGAATCCCATATAAAAATCTGCTTGTGGTTTCCCAATATTTACTCGATCTTCAAAATTGATAACGCCATCTTCATTGGTATCTTTATATCTAATATCTCCTGGTGATGTTACTGCAGCACCTAATCCAGACTGAGAAGGGTGTGCGTTTACTTCTGCTTGTGTTTGAAAAATACCATCTGTTTGCAAGCCTAAGAAATAACCAATTGGTTGCCCAACTTCCATTCTAGAAGGTGCAAGATTTCCGACAGCAAAACTACCTCCTTCTACAAAAGCACCATCTAAAACCTCTGTTACTTCATTTTTTACGTAGGTAACATTATAACCAAAATTTAGAGTGAAATCTTCTTTAGAAATTGCCTTATAATTAAGTGCTAATTCTCCACCTGTATTTTTAGAAGTACCCGCATTTACTGTTGGGTTTGCTCCTCCTGGTGCGGCAGAACCTAATAAACCAGAAACAGGAAAGTTTTCTATTAATAAATCTTTTCTTGTTTCTTCAAAGTAATCTGCAACAACAGTTAATTTGTCATCAAAGAAATTAATATCTAAACCAATATCTAATTTTTCTGCTGTTTCCCATTGTGCTAATTTATTTGGCAAACCACCTTGTGCAGTTCCATCTACTAAACTTCCATCTAATACATATTCTCCTTCACCATTTAATAATGATCTATATAAATTATCTCCTACTAAGTTCCCTAAAGTACCATAACTTGCTCTTAACTTTAAGAAAGAGATAGTTTCGCTATCTTTTAAGAAATCTTCATCAGAAATTTTCCAACCTGAAGTTACAGACCAAAAATTATCTACTCTTAAAGCTTCATCAAACACTGAAGCTCCATCTCTTCTTATCAATCCTGAAAACAAGTATTTCCCTTTATAATCGTATTGAACTCTACCAAAGAAAGAAGTTAATCGAATATCTCCATTACCTGTATTTAAACTTCTTTGTTCACTTTGAGAGTTTGTTAAGCTAATATCTGCAAAGTCATAAGAATTGTTTGGTACGTCAAAACCGGTAGCATAAATACCATCAAACAAATCATTTTGTACACTTGTACCTGCAGTAAAAGTAGTGTTATGATTTTCTGCAAATGTTTTTTGATACGTAGCAAATGTTTCCCAATTTACTCTTGTAGATGTTGCTTTAAATTGATAAACAGAACTTTGCGTTTTGTTGTACACTTTACTATTTCCGTATTCTTGAATTGGTGTAAAAGAACGTTGCTTTTCATTATAAATTTTATAACCAACACGAGATACTACATTTAAACCTTCAATTGGTTTGTATTCTAATTTAAAGTTTCCTTCAATTCCGTTTCCATTATTTTCACCAAAAGTATTATTTAATAATGATAAAGGATTTACCACTTCAATTCCTAAAAAATTATTGGTATCGTTTTCTGCAACACCAAAAGTTGGTGCATAATTTAAACCATTAAATAATAACGATCCATCAAAACCTTGAGATGCACTTGTAAAATAGTTTGCAATTACAGAGAAATTTAATTTTTCGCTGATGTCTACACCTAAATTTAATTTGATATTATTTCTAATGAAATTCGATTTATCTTTAGCGATAATACCATCTTGTTCTGTACGAGATGCACTTACAAAATATCTAAAACTTTCTCCACCACCAGATAAACTAATATTATGATTCATTAATAATGCATCATTAAAAAGTTCATCTTGCCAGTTTGTACCTTTACCTAAAGAGTTTACATTACTAAAAGGTACTGTTTGTCCGCTTGCTGCATAAGCCTCATTTAAAACTAAAGCATATTCAGTTGCATTTAAATAATCTAATTTTTTGGTAGTTTGCTGAAAAGCCGCATAAGTATCATACCTTACCGTTGCTTTCTTATTTTTCTTACCAATTTTAGTCGTTACCAAAACAACACCATTTGCTCCTTTTATACCATAAATAGCAGCTTGTGCATCTTTTAAAACCGTAATCGATTCAATATCATTTGGATTGATACTATTTAAATCTCCTTCGTAACCATCTACAATTGTTAATGGCTGATTGTTTGTATTTGAACTTACACCTCTAATTAAAATATTTACTTTAGCACCAGGAGCACCAGAAGACAAGTTTACAGCAACACCAGATGTTGTTCCCTGTAATGCACTTGTTGCATCTATTGGTTTTAAAATATTTAAAGTTTCTTCACCTACAATAGAAACAGAACCTGTAACATCCTTTCTCTTTTGTTTACCATAGCCAATAACTACAATTTCATCTAAAGATTCTGCTGATTCTTCTAACGCTACATTAAGTGTTTGTTGATTAATTACCACTTCTTTTTTGGTATATCCTAAATAACTAAAGACAAGGGTTGTTCCTTTTTCTAAATTAGAAAGACTATAAAGTCCGTCGAAATCTGTTTGAACTCCAACAACTGTTCCTTTAATTATTATACTTACTCCAGGCAATGGATCGCCTGTTTTAGCATCTGTAACAACACCCTTTACATTTATAGTTTGTGCAGACGCACAAAAACCTATAAGTAAAAGGAGTAATAATGTGATTTTTTTTCTCATGAATAAGGTATTTATTATTTCTTGATAAAATTATCGTTAAATTTTAGTTAATTGACAAAAACCACCACAACAAAAAACATACATCGTAAAAAAAACATAATAAATACAGTAAATCCCTAATAAACACAAGGTTTTAGAAACATGTTAAAAATTACCCTATAAAGAAGAGATATTAACCTTGTTGTGGTAATGTATAGGTAAAAAACAACCGTGTTTGGTCGTTAAATTTCTAAGATGTAGTTGGTTAAATTAGAGTCGTGTGGTAAGTCCATTTTTTTTCTTAATCGATACCTTTTAACCTCTACACTTCTTGGAGATATGTTTAATAATGGAGCAATTTCTTTAGATGATAAATTTAACCTTAGGTAAGCACAAAGTCTTAAATCATTAGGTGTTAAATTTACATGCTTATCTTTTACTTTTTTAAGAAAGTTCTTATCAGCATTATTAAATGCTTCTTGAAACATTTTCCAATCATCAGAATTATTTAAATTCTTATCAATAATCTTAATTACTTTTAAAATGTTTTTACTATCTCCGTTTATCAATTCGGTTTTAATAGTGTTTAAGAAATCGTTTTTCTTTATAATATTCATTGTAGAACTAGCCAATTCCCTACTTTTACTATCTATATCTACTCTTAATTTTTCATTATTCAATTTCATTATTATCTGAGAATTTTCTAACTCCTTTAATTTTAATTCTTTCTGAGCTTTCTCTAATAAAATTTTGTTTTTTCGTTTGTACCTTCTTCTGTAATATATATTTATCATTACAATAATAAAAACCACAGATAACGTATAAAAAACGAAAAATAAGTTACTCAAATAATAAGGTCGTTCTATAGAAAAGGAAAAAGATTCCATTTTGGTTACCTGGTTTCCATATTTTCCCTTAACATTAAAGACATAATCTCCATAAGGTAAATTTTCAAAAAGTTGTGATGAATTCTCTGACCAAGCAGACCAAGTACTAGACAAACCTTTTAGTTGGTATTGGTATTCATTTTTAATAATTTTATCATACTTAGAAATACTATATGAAAAATCAATATTATTTTGTTTGTTTTCTAATTCAATTTCACCTTCTAATGAAAGATTGGTTTTTATTCCATCAATTTTATGTACAAGAACATATTGAAGAGAAATAGCGACCTCTTGTTCGCTTTTTTCAATAGCATCATTTAATAATAAATAACCATGAGAAGTACCTATTAAATAATTGTTTTCACTAATTTGTGTTAGATTCTCAAACCCCAACACATTATTCCTGATAGCCCCAGCAATAGGAATCCGTTTTACCTGTGGTTTTAAACTAACACTATTAGAAGTTATAAAAAGAATATTATTATTAGAAAAACTGTAAAAAGTGTTCTTTTTTTCTGGTAACTTCCTTATAGTTGTTATGTTCTCAATATTATTTAAAACATTTGTAAACAGTGTATCTTTACTAAAATTACCATTAGGTAGTTTTTTAAAAATCCCTTTAGAAGAAGCGTAAAACAAATTATTACTAAAAGTAAAAACATTAGATCCATATCCTTCTTCAGGAATATTAACTTTCTTTTGATGAAGAACCTTAGAGTAATTTTCGTCTATTTTTAACTCATAGAACCCCTTTAATTCATGATTTACATACAGTTTATCTTTATAAAACTCATAAAATCTGCTAGAAATATTAAAACCATCAATTTTATTTCTAAACCTCCATACTCCGTTTTTCTTTTCTAGAATAGATAAACCTTGATAAGTACCTTGAATTAAAATATCCGTATTATTTGGCACCTTTTTAATATTCCAAGTACCAAGTTGCTCTGCAATAATATTTATAACTTTTTTATCTTTTATGATAAAGGTTCCTTTATCATGTCCACAAAAAAGGATTCCGTCAATTTCTTTCAGAAACCACACTTGCCCTTCTGTACCTTTTATAATTTTATATTTTAAATCTTTATCTTTAAAAAACAAACCTTGATTTGTTCCTAAATAAAGCTCATTATCAAAAAAGAAAGAACTATAAACTGTACCTAAAGCACCATCTTCATCTTCAAAAATTTTAAAAGCAGAAGATATATTTATACAATTAATTCCGTTATCTAAACCAATCCAAATATTATCTGTTTTATCCTGAAACAAGGAAAGAGCTGTATTATTACTTAATCCATTTTTTCTATTAATGGTAGACGTAATCTCTCCTTTAGAGTTTAAAAAAATAATTCCATTAGAAATTGTTCCCAATACAAAACTATCGTCTTTTAGCTGAATTGCACTAAAAACAGAAAACTTCCCTTTATTTAAATCTGAAGTTCGTAGAACAACATTATGTTCTTTTACGGTAGCAAAACCATTTTCTTCGGATAAAAAAACAAGTTCTTTATTTTGATAAAAACAATTAATAATTTTATTATTTTTAAAAAAATCAACACCAGAAAACATCTTTTCTTCTCCATTTTCTAGTGTAAATACACCAATGTTCTTTTTTTGAAAAAAAATAGTATTATTTATTACAAAAAGCCCTGAAATAGTTTCATTAGAATCTATTATTTTAACTTCTTTGGTGATTTTATTTACAAAATAAATTCTTGTTTTAGATTGAAAAAGTATCCAATCTTGATAAAAATCAACCTTCCAAAACTCTTCTCCTTCTTTTAGTTTTATTTTAAAATCTACTACTAAAGAACTATATTTTAACTGACCTTTTTCATTTTTCTCCCAAAAACCAAAATCCATAAAAGAACCCGTATAAATAACTTTTCCTTTAATTTTTAATGATCTTAAAATCGGATTAGAATAATGTGTATACAATTGCCAATGCTCTCCATTATATTCTAAAAGACCTCCATTATTGGCTACGTAAATTAAATCGTCTTCAGATTGTGCTATTCCCCAATTTTGGTTCTGAGCTTTGTAATTTTCTGGTGTAAATATTTTTATTGGCGGTAACTCCTGTGCGTAACTTATAGAAGAAACAAAAAGAAGAATTAAGAAAGATAAAGTTCTATACATGTTTGATTAGGCAATGTTTGGTTACTAAGTTACACTAAATATTATAAAACTTAGAATAAAACAAGTACCTGTATGGTTTTTGTATAGGTAATTAATCTTATTGCTTTTCTAACAAAACAACATCAAAACTTGAATTTACACTTACTTTTCCTTCTTTAACTACTACCGTTTGATTAGAATAAAAATCATTCACTATTTCACCATCATTAAATATAGATGAAACAGTAATTACTTTATCTCCTATTGGTAAATCAAGACCCGCAATAATTTTATCTTTATTTCGTACTCTTGAAAAAACCAGACCATTTTCTTCTGAAATTAATTGATGCTTTCCTGCTCCAACTGCAGTATGGTTTGCTCTAAACTGCCCTAATTTTTGCCAATGAGTTAAAATATTCTGAGTTTCTTTTTCGTTTTCTATAGCGTTCCAATTCATAAAAGAACGCAAAGTGGCATCACCAACAGTACCTTCTATGGTTAAATCTCTTGCAGATTCATCTCCATAATAGACTTGCGAAGTACCTGGAGTTAATAACAACATGGTTGCCGTTTTATAAGGCATTTTTCGTTCCTTATCAAAAGGTTGCCCATCATCATGAGACGTCATATAATTTAAAACACTATATCCTTTTAAATTGTTTTGAAGTATGGAATCATATTTTTGAAAAACAGCTGCTTCTGCCATTTGTTTGACATTCCATTTCAATTCAAAATTGATTAAACTATTAAAAGCTTTGTCAAAATAATTTACCTTTTTTTCACCCAAATGAAATGCTTTTCCATCAGAAATTGTATAATTATATACCTCACCCACTAAATAAAACTGGCTATTATCTAAAACTTTTTCAGGATTATTCTTTTTGTAAGTAGCAAAAGCAGCATCGCATTCTTGCTTAAATTCTTGCCACACAAATTCTTCTGTATGCTTTACAGTATCTACTCGGTAGCCATCAATTCCAAATTCTGTAATATAATCTGTTAACCATTTCATAATATAAAAACGTGGCGCTCTAGGGTGCCCTGTTCTTGTAAAAAAGGCATTTAACTCTTCCATCTCTTGCTCATAACATCCTTCTGCTTTCCATTTTTCTATTAACTGTGGCGGCAATGCAACATTATCATTACTTTCAGTTTTAATGTCTGGTAAATTTTTAACCAACGTACAAGAAACAGTATGTTCATAACTATCATAAGAACATTGCGGACTCGTTCTTACCCAATCTGAAGGCCAAACCGGATCTTTCTCTGTAACAGGCCCTGTGTGATTGATTACTGCATCTAATAAAACACGAATTCCGTTTTTATGTGCGAGGGCAACCAATTCTTTTAAATCTTCTTTTGTTCCAAAATTAGGATCAATTTTTGTCCAATCTTTTGCCCAATATCCATGAAAACCATAAGACAAACCTGTCCCTTCATCAGTTCCTCCATGAATTTGCTCTACAATTGGCGTCATCCAAATGGCATTTATTCCTAATTTGGTAAAATACCCGTCTTTTATTTTTTGCGTAATCCCTTTAATATCTCCACCTTCAAAACCACGTAATTTTCCGGTTTCTTTAGTTCTATCAAAATTGATATCATTGCTTGTATCTCCGTTATTAAAACGATCTGTCAACAAAAAATAAATATTAGCGCCTTCCCAAACAAACTCTTTTTGTAAAGTTTGTGCTACTACTTTTTCTGTTGATGAATTTTCTTTACAACTAAAAATAGTTGCAATTATGAATATGAAGAGTATTTTTTTCATGAGTATTGTTCCATTTAAATTTCTCCTACAAGGTCTTTTATACCTTATAAGGTGTTTATTTATTAATCTTATAAACCTACAAGGTTTCGAAAATCTTGCAGGATATATAAATGTTATTTTTTAATTTTCAATATAAAAGACTCTAAAGGTTTTACATCTACTCTAACCCTAGCTTCACCATTTTCTACTTTTAAAGTTGATGAATACTCTTTATACAATTGGTCTTCTAGTTGATATTCGCCATCTTTTAAGTTCCATTTTTTAATAATGTCCTCAGGCAAACCTAACTCAAAACCATAGGTGTCCTGAGCATTAAAATTAGAAACGATTATTAATTTTTCATCACCACTCCAACGAACAAAAGATAGTACTCTTTCATTATACCATTCTGTATGCTGACGATTAAAATGATGAATGTCTTGGTATTCTCCCATCAAAGCATCGCTTGTAATGGTAAAGTTTAATAAACGTTTGTAGAAATCTCTTAATGATTTTTCTGCATCTGTAGATTGACCACCATCAAATTTTTTGTTATTTACCCAACGTTGTAAAGTTGGTACACCGATGTAATCGAAAATAGAAGTTCTAGATGCGCTACCAAAACCTGCATTTTCTGCACCTGGTTCGCCAAATTCTTGTCCGAAATAAACCATTGTTGGCGAAGTAGAAATTGTAGTAGAAACTACCATTGCTGGTTTTGCTTTTAAAGCATCACCTGCAAACTCCGGACTCGCAATTCTTTGTTCATCGTGGTTTTCTAAAAAGTGCAACATATTGTGCTCTATATCTTTTAAATCTTCTTGTATTCCCGGAATATGATCTGTAATACCATGACCTTGCATTATATGTTTAATAGTATCATATAATTGAACTTTGTCATACAAATAATCCATTTTCCCTTTTCTGATGTAATTTCTATATTCATTTGGATTGTAGACCTCTGCTAATAAATAAGCATCAGAATTTTTCATTTTTATAGAAGAATTCATAAAACTCCAAAACTCTACAGGTACCATTTCTGCCATGTCATATCTAAAACCATCAACACCTTTTGCAGTCCAATACAAAGCAATATCTCTAAATTTTATCCAAGAACTTGGTATTTTTTTATCTTGCCAAAAAGCAAAATGTTTTTTGTAATCTTCGTTTTCAAAACCTTGTGGCAATTCATCAAAATCTTTTCTTCCTTCTGGAGAAACTCCATAATTTACTTTTACAGTTTCGTACCAATCATTAAAATGAGGTTTTGCAGCGCGCGATCCATTTCCAGTCCATTTTGCAGGGTTTTCAACAAATTTATGATCTGATAAAGGATTTTTTTCTCCGCCTAAAGGCAAATAACTATTTAAGAAATCGGGTACTTGAAATGCTTCATTTGGCACATAATAAAAATTATTATTTACATCATACACCACTGTTTTGTCATCATCTGCACCAAAATCTTTTGTTCCTTCAGGGTTTGATAAACTTTGGTAATTTCTGGCAACGTGGTTGGGTACAATATCAATAATTACTTTTAATCCCGCTTTGTGAGAACGTGCTATTAAGGCCTCAAACTCTTCTAATCTATTGGCTACATTTACAGCCAAATCCGGATTTACATTGTAATAATCCTTTACTGCATACGGAGAACCTGCTCTACCTTTTACAATATCTGGATCGTCATTAGAAATGCCAAATTCTGTGTAATCTTTAATTACATCATGATGCGGAACCCCTGTATACCAAATGTGAGTAACCCCTAAATCTTTAATTTCAGACAATGCTTTTTCTGTAAAGTCGTTGAATTTACCTACACCGTTTTCCTCTATAGTTCCCCATGGTTTGTTGGTAGTATTTGTATTACCAAATAAACGTGTAAAAACCTGATAAACAACTGTTTTTTTCTGTGGATTTGTACTCATTATTTTATTTTTTGATATTTTTTCTTTTGAACAACCAATTACTGTTGATAAAATTAATACGGATAAAACGCTGTATATTTTTCTCATAACCGATTCCTTATTTTAATGAAATTTTTATTTTTATTTCTTCTGTTGGATTCCAGTTTACTGGAATTTTTAAAACATTATTTTCTAAGATTGAATTTTGTTTTCTTTTTCCATCTACTTTTATTTTAGTTGGCTTCCAATTTACATTATGAATAACCAGCAATATTTCTTTTTGCTGTGGCTTCCAGTTCTTTCCAAATTCTGCTTCCATTTCAATTTCTAAACAACGTTTGGTAATTTCTGCTTCAAATTCTAAAACTTCAAATTCCTCTTTTTCAAAAGCATTCGATAGCAAACCATTATCATTGTAAAATTCTCTTTCACTCTCTTTCACAGCAGCATCGTAATAATAATGTAGTTCTAAATTATTTCCGTCATAAGCATCTGTTGTTTGCACTAATTTTGTCATTGCAATAAATGCGCCTCCACGTACATAAGTCGGAATCGAATTTTCATCAACTTGTACACTTTTAGTTTGTCCTCCAGTTACTTTTTCATCCGAATAAAAATTGAACCAATTTGCCGTTTTAGGAAAATAAATTTCTTTGACTTTTACAGAATCTTTTAAAATTGGTGTTATTAAAAAATCCTTTCCCCATAAATAGGTGGTTGAATTTGTCATCAATTTTAGATCATCTTCTTCAAAGAAAATAGGACGCATTAAAGGAGTTCCTTTTTGATTGTTTTCGAAAGCTACATTGTAATTATAGGGTAATAATTTATAACGTAATTCAATAGCTTCTTTAGCCATTCTTTTAGCGCTGTTACTTCTAAAAACAGGTTCACTTGCCACACCTTCTTGTGCGTGAGGTCTAAAAATTGGCTGAAAAACACCGTATTGTAACCAACGTGTGTATAAATTATCATCTAAATTATCTCCTGCAAATCCGCCTAAATCAGAGTGCATATACCCTAAACCTTGCATGCCCATTTGTAAAGCAATTTCTGGTTGAGATTGCAATCCTCCCCAAGTTCTGTTTACATCTCCAGACCAAGGAATCATTCCAAATCGCTGCGAACCAGAAGATCCTGCGCGCATTAAAATAAACGGTCTTTCTTTTGGAAATTCTTTTTGATAGCCTTCAAAAATTAAACGTGCCCAATCATGCCCATAAATATTATGAATTTCATCTGCTTTTTTATCGCTAAAATTCACCCAAGAAGGCAATACTTCCGGTTCTCCTAAATCGCCCCAAAGTCCTTTTGCTCCTAAATTTATAATTTCTTTATAAATATTCCAAAACCACTCTTTTCCTTCCTTTTTATAAATATCTACAATCCCTGTATTGCCAAAATAGAAATCATATTTAGCAGGATTTCCTAGAGAATCTTTTGCTAAAACATCTTTTTTAACTGTTTCTTTCCATTTTTTAGAATTTGATAAAATAAAAGGTTCTGTAATTAAAACCGTCTTTACTCCTTTGTTTTTTAAGCGAGTAATCATTGCTTTCATATCCGGAAAAGAATCTTTGTAAACTTCTAAATTCCCCATGGTGCCTTGTAATGTTTTTCCAAACCAATACAAGTCTAAAATAACAGCATCTACAGGTATATTTTCTTCTTGAAACTTATCTATTGTTGCTTCTGTTTCTCTTTGAGAATGATACCCAAATCTACTCGAAAAGTTACCTAAAGTCCAACGAGCAGGCAAAGGTTGTTTCCCTGTTAAATCGGTGTAATTTTCTACCAAATCCATCCAAGAATCCCCTACTACAACTTGGTACGTTTTACGTCCGGAAATAGTTTCATAGGTTAAAGTATTGTCTTTTTTGCTGTCTAAATCTAAATAACCAATAGGTGCATTATCAAAATGAAGCATGTATTTTTTTGATGAAATTACAATGGGTAATGTAAAATTCATTAATTCTGCGTGCGTTTCATAACCATACTGCGCTCTATTATACAATGGCAATCTATTGCCTCTTCTATTCATACCCAACGCTCTTGACCCTGCTCCATATAGAATTTCGTCTGAAGTTAAATTGAATTCTATTTTTTCTGTTTCGGCTGCAACAATATTACCTTTAACCAATTCCATTGGTTGATGTTTGGATTTTATATATCCTGTTTTTTCTGATGTAATTTCCTTATCCTTATAGAAATAAGATATCTTAAAAGGCTTTTTCTGAATTTTTACCGAGACTCCTTTTGTAGAAAAATTAACAAAAGTTGATGACTCCCTAAATCTAGCATGCACATCAGTTGGTTTTAAAACAACTGCATGAGAGTTGGCTACAAAAGTTTCTCCTTTAGGTATAAAAGAGGTTTCTACTATTTTAGAATTGTAAAACTGAATTCTATAAGATCCGTCTGTTACCTCTACATGTAAAAAATTACAGTCTTTAAATGTTGCTTTCTTAAAACCTCTTTTCGAATTTTGAGTAAAAGCAAAAGCTGTTATAAAAAGTAATAAAAAAAGAATAATATATGTTTTCATCTGTTTTTGCTTTTAATTCATTCTGGTACATTTACTTTAAAAGTACATAGTTTATTTTTTTAATAAAAAAGTAAGAGGAATATCCACTCTTTTTTGCCAAGACAATTCAGAATGATCGCTCCCTTCAAAAAATAAGTTTTTAAAATTTGCTTCGGTATAGCTACCGTTTGTAAAAATTGAATCTACTTTTGATGCATATTTTCCATAAAATTGATCTAACGTTTTATTACCATAATCAAAATACATTTTATGCGTTTTTGCATCTGGTAAATGCGCTTCTAAATACTTAAAAATAGCTTTAGGCAAAGGGTTGTTTTCCTTTGGCACTGCGCCAACCCAATGGGTAGATAAACAAGCGGCACCTGCAAATACATCTGGATATTCTGCCACTGCATACATAGACATTAAACCGCCCATAGATGAACCTGCCACAAACGTATTTTCTTTGTCTCTATAAACCGAATATGTTTTATCGATATAAGGTTTTAACTCTTCTACTAAAAATTTTAAATATTTATCTCCCGTTAAATTGATCGTCAAATTATTCTTCTTAGCCTCTTCAATCATTATATTTTTATCTTCTTTCGATAAAAAACTCATGGCTTTTTCTGGAAATAAATCTAACCAGCGAATCGCTGGTATGTTATGAATGCCCACTACAATAAAATCTTTAGTAATTCCTTGTTTCATTAATTTTGAAGCAACCTCATCTACCATCCATTCTTGTTTGTTCCATGTTGTTGTGGCATCAAATAAATTCTGACCATCATGCATATATAGAACGGCATATTTTTTTGCTGCTGAATAGTTTTCTGGCAACCAAACATCCACAGGTCTTGGGGTAATATTTTTAGAAGGAAAAGCAGCTACTCTTATTAATTGTCCTGATGATAAAACCGCCTTTTCTAATACTTTAGAGGTGATTTTTAAAGTGTCCTCCTCTTTCTTATCCGTATTCTTTGTTTCTGACTTACAAGCAACTATTAAAAAAATTAATAACAAAACTATATATTTTTTCATGATTTATATTTTAAATACCGTGAGAAAAAAAGCTTGACAACTCAACTAAAAAAAAGACTTCTTTCTATAAGTTATTTATTTTTGTAGTTAAAATAATACTACCTTTTTCCGTTAAATGAATTTCATCATTCCAAATAAAATCTTCTCCGGTTATAATATTTTTAAGATTTTTTCCTGATAAACCGACTTCTTCATATCGTTTTAAATCGAGTGTAATTGGTTGTTCATTTTTATTGATAATAAGCACTACAGTTTCATCATCTTTTATTCTAAACAAGAAATAAGTACCATTAAAAGGAGCAAAATGTAGGGTTTTACCATCATGAATTGCAGCACTATGTTTGCGATAGTTTAATACCTTAGCAACAAAAGATTGCATGTCTTTTTGGTATTCATTTAAACCTTCTCCTGTAAAGGCATTTGTGGCATCATCTTTCCATCCACCAGGAAAATCAGATCTAATTAAACCATGATCTCCAGGATTTGCAGAATCATTCATTAAAATTTCTGTACCGTAATAGACTTGCGGAGTTCTAGGTAAAACCAATATATAGCTCAATGCCATTTTAGCTTTTCTAATATCTTCCCACAACTCTGTAAACATTCTCGTTTTATCATGATTGTCTACAAAAATTAAAATATCTTTTGGAGTTGTATAATGAAAATCATTCGCTAAACCTTCATACAGTTTTATCAAACCTTTATCCCATTCCTCTTCTTCATTAAGACCTTCTACAATTGCTTTTTGCATCGGAAAATCCATCGGAGATTTTAAGTTAGACTCGTAACCATCTTTATTATTTGCGCCTTTTTGCCAATAACCAACAATTAACGGATTGTAACTCCATTCTTCTCCAACAATAGAAAAATTAGGATATTCATTCATAATGCTACCTGCCCAATTACTCATAAATGTTTTATCAGGATATGGATATGTATCTTGTCTAATACCTCCTAAACCCAATGTTTCTAACCACCAAATACTATTCTGAATAATGTAGGCTGCTAAAAACGGATTTCGTTGATTTAAATCTGGCATTTTGGGAGAAAACCACCCTTCATTATTTCCTTTTCGATCTACTTGTGATGCGTACAAATCTTGATTTGTAGTTCTTCTATGATTAGATCCAATAGAGGTTTCACTGGCCCAATTGTCTATATTGTCTTCATAGTTTTTTTGATTATTTAACCAATCATCAAACGGAAGATCCTTCATCCACCAATGCCCTATTCCACAATGATTTGCAACTTGATCCATGATTAATTTCATGTTCTTTTTACGTAATTCATCGGCTAATTTTTTATAGTCCTCAAGTGTTCCAAAACGTGGGTCTACTTGATAATAATCTGTAATTGCATAACCATGATAAGAACTTTCTTCCATATCATTTAACAAAACAGGAGTTGGCCAAACGGCAGTAAAACCTAAATCTGCTATATAATCTATATGGTTCATAATTCCCTGTAAATCACCACCATGACGTTTATAATTATCTACTCTATCTATGGTAGCTTCTTTTAAGCCTACAACAATGTCATTCGTTTCATCTCCATTTGCAAAACGATCTGGAGTAATTAAATAAATAGCATCTGTACTATTAAACCCAACATATTCATCCGAAGTCTTTTCTCTTGACTTTAATTGATAGGTATGCGTTTTTATTGCCCCATCATCAAATGTAAAAGTTATATTGAATTTTCCTGGTTTTGTAGCAGCATCAATATTTAAATCGATAAATAAATAATTATTGCTTTTTGCTTTGTTTACTTTTTCTATAGTAACTCCGGCATAAGAAATTGATGGAATAGCAGCACCAATATTGTTTTCTTTTACCAATAATTGTAACGAAGTATTTTTAAAACCAATAAACCAATTTGGAGGTTCAACTCTTTCAACTTCATTCATTATCCCTGTCTCTTCATTCAAAACTTCCATCTTATTTGGTTCTTTTTTTTCGCATGAAAACAAAAGTACGATAACAATAATTAATGGTAGGCTTTTCATTTTTTTTGATGTTGTTTTTTATACCTACAAGATTTTTGTAGGCCTTGTAGGTATTTAAAAAAATCTTCTCGATTGGAATTTTACTTCTTTGGCGATACTGTTATTTGTTCTCCATTTACTAAAAGACTGATAATACTTGTACCATCAACTTCAAATTCAGTTCCTTTTTGTGAAACATTTACAGTAATCATTGTATGTCTAAAGTTTACTTTAAATGAATAAGAGTTCCATTCTTTAGGAATTTTTGGAGCAAAAGAAAGTGTATTATTTTGCACTCTCATTCCTCCAAAACCTTCTACAATACTCATCCAAGTACCTGCCATAGAGGTAATATGCAACCCTTCTTCTACTTCGTGATTGTAATCGTCTAAATCTAAACGAGATGTACGTAAATAAAAAGTATATGCTTGTTCCATTCTGTCTAACTTTGCAGCTTGTATACTGTGTACACAAGGAGAAAGCGAACTTTCATGCACTGTAAATGGCTCGTAAAAATCGAAATGACGCTCTAACTCTTCCGTAGAAAAATCATTTTCAAACATGTAAAAACCTTGTAAAGTATCTGCTTGTTTTATGTATGGCGAACGTAAAATTCTGTCCCAACTCCATTTCTGATTGATCGGTCTTTGACTCTTATCTAAATTTGCAACGGTAATTAATTCTTTATCTAAAAAACCATCTTGTTGTAAATATACATTGTGTTTTTCTGAAAAAGGAAAATACATATTATCTGCAACGTTTTTCCATTTCGTTAATTCATCATAAGAGAAATTTACTTTTTCTTTGATTCTGTTATAATCAGCTACATGTGCTGTTTTTACAATTTCTATATTTTCTAACGCATAATTGATACACCATTTTGCAATGTAATTGGTATAAAAATTATTGTTGATGTTGTTCTCATATTCATTCGGACCGGTTACACCCAAAATCATAAATTTATTTTTATCCGAAGAAAAAGTAGCTCTTTGTTGCCAAAAACGAGCAATACCTATTAAAACTTCCAATCCTTTTTCTGGAATGTAAGAATAATCATCCGTAAAGCGGTAATAGTTAAAAATCGCAAAAGAGATGGCTCCGTTTCTATGAATTTCTTCAAAGGTAATTTCCCATTCGTTATGGCATTCTTCACCATTCATAGTTACCATTGGGTATAATGCTGCTCCGTTTGTAAAACCAAGTTTAGCCGCATTTTCTATTGCTTTGTCTAAATGTTTATATCTGTATTCCAACAACGTTCTTGCTACAGATTGATCTTTGGTTGCCATGTAAAAAGGAATACAATACGCTTCTGTATCCCAATACGTACTTCCTCCATATTTTTCTCCAGTAAACCCTTTTGGCCCAATATTTAACGTAGCATCGGTACCTAAATAGGTTTGGTTTAGTTGAAAAATATTAAAACGAATTCCTTGTTGTGCTTTTACATCGCCCTCTATGGTAATGTCAGACATGTTCCATATTTGTGCCCAAGATTGCTTTTGCATTTCTAACAAGGCATCAAAACCAATACTTACCGCTTTGTCTAAAGCCTTTTTTGCAGCTGTAACTAATTGGTCTTTTTCATGATCTCTATCTACCACATAACCACCAAATTTATGAATGGTATAGGTTTGGTTTTGTTTTATTTCTTGTTCGTAAACGTAAGAAATAATATTTTCTGTTTGCTCATTCTTACTCTCTGCAGCAACCTCTACATTATTTACAAACAAACGAGATTCCATAAAAGTACACGTATAAAAGTGCGTTTTCATGGTTCTAGACTGAATATAAGATTGTTTGTCGTTTTTAGAAACCTCTAAAACATCCCAAAACTGGTCATCCCAATTGGTATCTTCATTAGTAATACCAGCATCTATATAAGGAATATAAGTAATTTTAGCATCCGAATTTAAAGGAGTTACGTTGTATTTGATAGCTCCAATTTCATCTAACTCTAAACTTAAAAAACGTTTGGTATCTACTTTAATTTTGATTCCGTTTTGTAAAACAGCTTCAAAACTTCTAGACAACCAACCTTCTTTCATGTTAAGTTCTCTTTTAAATTCTGAAACTTCTTTACACGTATGTAAATCTAATTTTTCATCATTGATTAGCACGTTAATACCAATCCAGTTTGGCGCATTCAACACTTTTGCAAAATACTCTGGATATCCGTTTTTCCACCATCCAACACGTGTTTTATCTGGATAATAAACCCCTGCAATATAACTTCCTTGAAAAGTTTCTCCGCTATATTGTTCTTCAAAATTTGCTCTTTGTCCCATGGCACCATTACCAATGCTAAAAAGACTTTCTGATGATTTTACTTTATCTGAATTAAAGCCTTCTTCTATGATAGACCATTCGTTTGGTATGATGTAATCTTGATTCATTTTGTATTTTTAAGATGTTAGAAAATAAATTTCAAACTGCAACAGTCAAATTTATCACGTTCTAATATGTTTTTTTTAAGAGAAAGAACTTCAGAAACCCTTCTAATTTCTGGGCTCTTTTTTCTATTCTCTTGTTTCTTTTGTCTTAATTATCTATTAATTAACTCTTGTATAAAACCGGTACTGATTTCTGTAAAATCGTTGTAGTTAAATTGTGCTTCAGAAAGTATTTTTTTATCACCAATACCTATACTTATCATTTTTGCAGCATTTGCAGCTTCTACACCCGCAACAGCATCTTCAAAAACTACACAATCACTTGCATTTACTCCCAATTGTTTTGCCGCAAGTAGAAAAACCTCTGGATCTGGTTTTGCTTTGGTTACATTATTTCCATCTACAATGGTATCAAAATAATGTAATAAACCAACTTTTTCTAAAATAGGTTGTGCATTTTTACTAGCAGAACCTAAAGCAATAGGAATGTTTTTCTCCTTTAAAAAGGCTAATATTTTAGGTACATCAGGCAAAATCTCTGATGCATCCATATTTTCTATATACTTTAAATAGTCTACATTTTTTTCTACCATCCAAGTATCAAACTCTTCTTGTGTAGCTTCTCTATTCCCTATTTCTAATAAAATTTCTAAACAACGTTTTCTACTAACGCCTTTAAATAATTCGTTTTGTTCTTTGGTAAACTCGAATCCTAAGTGATTCGCTAATTTTTTCCAAGCTAAATAATGATATTTTGCAGTGTCTACAATAACACCATCCAAATCGAATATAAATCCTTTTTCCATCTACTTTTAATTTGTTTTTTTTGAAATAAAATCAGTCTTAAAACCAACTAATTTAATTTATATATGTTCTTTTATTTTTAAACTTCTTCTTGATAACTAATGGCATTTTTATTGGTAATTAACAAATTACACAACCCTGCAATTATTAAACTAATACCTGCAACTGTCATCGCATTTATAGCATCTTCACCTAATAAATTAGACACATAATTGATACCACCTAATGCTGCAATAATTTGTGGCATTACAATAAACATGTTAAAGATTCCCATAATTACACCCATTTTCTTTGGATCTACAGAACTAGATAACATAGCATAAGGCATAGATAAAATACTACCCCAAGCAAAACCAATTAATACAAAACAGTATTTTAAACTTTCTGGAGATGCATAAGTCATTGATAAAAAACCTGCTCCTCCTATTATTAAAGAAAACATGTGTACATATTTTCTGTTGATGTTTCTTTTTGAAGTGTATAAGGTTAATAATAACGCAAATACCATTGATGACAGCCCATAAATACCCATAGCAGAACCTACTGAATTTGACGATTCTTGAAACTTTGTGTTGGCTATTTTAAATGCTTCTGCTTGTACCGTGTCTGCCATATTAAATGCAGCTTCTACAGGTGCTGGTGTATGAAACACATGCTCTGTTAAAGCAGGGTTTGCCATAGACCACATGGTAAAAAAGGCAAACCAAGAGAAAAATTGAATGACTCCCAATTTTTTCATCGTAGTTGGCATGCTTCCAATATTGTTTAAAATATCAGGAATAAAATTATTTTTTTCTTTCTTTTCTTTTTCAAAAGCTTCCATGTCTTCTGGTGGATATTCATCCGTTGTAAAAACGGTATACAGAATACTCGCCATAAAAACCAAGGCTCCAATGGCAAAAGCAACTTTTACAGACATTGGTACTACGCCAGATGCAGCTTCATTACTAACACCTAATTGAGAAACCATCCAAGGTAAGTTACTTGCAATCCAAGTTCCAATACCTATAATTAAGGTTTGTACAACAAAGCCATAAGATCGCTGAGATTCTGGTAATTTGTCTGCTACTAAAGCTCTAAATGGCTCCATAGAAACATTTATAGATGCATCTAAAACCCATAATAACCCAGCGGCAACCCATAATACAGGAGAATGAGGCACAACAAATAATGCTAAAGAGCTTAAAATTGCTCCTATTAAAAAGTAAGGTTTTCTTCTACCCCATTTTACACTCCAAGTTTTATCACTCATATAACCAATTATTGGTTGTACAAGTAAACCTGTTAAAGGCGCTGCAATCCAAAGCATCGGAATTTCTTCCGTGTCTGCTCCTAAAGTTTGAAAAATTCTTGACATAAATCCACCTTGTAGGGCGAATCCGAATTGTATTCCTAGAAATCCAAAACTCATGTTCCAGATTTGCCAGAAGCTTAATTTACGCTTTTCCATTTATCTATGCTATTAGTGGATATTACAATAAGCGTTTACACTTATCAATTAATAAATTTTGTGGAATGTAATTTATTGATAAATCGTAATTATGACACAAAGATAGATTTTTTATTGAAAAACAAGTAAAAGCAACGAAACTATCTACGACGACGTTTTCGTAGATTCTCGTAGTTTTAAATCACTAGAAATCACAATTTTTTTAGGTTTATACACTTCAGATTCTTTTTCAATTCGTTCAATTAAAAGTTCAACTGCTTGTTTTCCCATTGTAAAACCATGTTGTGCAACTGTTGTAATAGATGGTGATGAATATCTAGAAATTAAACCGTCTGTAAAGCCAATAATAGAAAGGTCTTCTGGCACTCGAAAACCTCTTTCTTTTGCTAATTTCATTGCTTTTGCTGCATAAATTTCATTTACGGCAAAAACACCATCTATATCTTGTTCAAATATTTTTTCTATTTGATTACAGATATTGCCTTCTTCATCAATTTCTATAATTAAATTAGGATCTGTTTTAATATAAGCTTCAATTAAAGCTTTCTCATAACCTTGCCTTCTTAAAGTACCTACATTAACATGTTTTGGTGTTGTAATTAAAGCAATTCTTTTTCGTCCATTTTCTAGTAAATGTTTGGTTGCCTTATAACCAGCTCCAACATCATCTACAACCACTTTATCACATAAAATTTCGTCTACAACTCTATCAAATAATACTAACGGAATTTCTTCTGCCACCAATGCTGTAAAGTGATTAAAGTCTTTATTTTCAAGGGTTTCATTAGCTATCGAAACAATTAAACCATCTACACTTCCGTTTGATAAAACTTTTAAAGTTTCTACTTCTTTTTTATAAGATTCATTAGAGAAACAAACCATAATATGATAGCCTTTTGCAATAGCTCCTTCTTCAATCCCCATAATAACTGTAGAGAAAAAATGATGCACTATTTTAGGTAAAATAACACCAATTACTTTGGTCTTCTGATTCCGAAGTTGAAGCGCTAAACTATTAGGTTTGTAATTATAATAATCTGCAAACGCTTGAATTTTTTCTTTGGTTTCTTTACTAATTTCATGACTATCCTTTAAAGCCTTTGAAACTGTAGAGGTAGAAACGCCTAATTCTTTAGCGATTGTTTTTATGGTAATTTTTTTCTTCATTTATTGCGAAATGACAAAATTTAATTCGATTATCTGTTAATTTATTAATAAAAATACTCAAAAAGTTGTTAACACGAAAACGTTTTCGTGATTTTTATCATACTAAAATCGATAGACAAGATGCTATCTTTACAAAGTGGAATGTAAATTTATTGTTGTCGACAAGTCAAATTTACAGTTATAATTTAACAAAATATACATGAAAAAATTTAAATTATTGTTAATTGGAATTCTTTTAACATCATCATTTAGCATGTTTGCACAACAAACAGTTAAAGGTGTTGTAAAAGAAAAAACATCGGGCAGTCCTTTGCCAGGTGTTAGTGTAGTATTAAAAGGTACTACAAGAGGTACACAAACCGATTTTGATGGAAACTTTGCTATTGATAAGGTACAAACGGGAAGTGTACTTGTGTTTAGATATTTAGGATTTGCAGATAAAGAAGTTACAATTAGTACAGATTTTAACCTTATTGTTGAGTTATCAGAATCTGCCGAATCTTTAGATGAGATTGTTGTGGTAGGTTATGGTACAACTACCGTTAAAGATGCAACTGGTTCTGTAGAGTCTATTACAGCTAAAGATTTCACAAAAGGAAACATTGTAACACCAGAAAATTTATTAAGTGGTAGAGTTTCTGGGGTAAATGTTACTACAAGTGGTGCTCCTGGTTCTGGATCTCAAATTACTATTCGTGGAGGATCTTCTATTGGTGCTTCTAACAGTCCTTTAATTATTATAGATGGTTTGCCTATAGAAAACAGTGATGCTAGTATTTCTGGTTCTCGTGGTTTATTAGCAAACATTAACCCAAATGACATTGAATCATTTTCTGTTTTAAAAGATGCATCTGCAACTGCTATTTATGGTTCTAGAGCTTCTAATGGTGTTATTATTATTACTACTAAAAAAGGTAGAAAAGATTTTACATTAGATTTTGATATGCAATATACTTTTGGTGAAGTATTAGATAGAGTAAATGTTTTTTCGGCAAATGATTATAGAAGTTTAATTACTGCAAAAAGACCAGGCGATGTGAGTACTTTAGGGAATGCAAATACAGATTGGCAAGATGAAGTATTACGTTCTACAACGTCTTCTTTATACAACCTTACTGCAAAAGGACAAATATTTGGTGCAATACCAACAAGACTTTCTATAGGTTTTGCCAACCAAGAAGGAGCCTTATTAACGTCTCAATTTGATAGAAAAACAATTTCTCTTTCTATGAATCCTTCTTTATTTAAAGATCATTTAAAAATTAACTTAAACTATAACAGAGTTTTTGAAGATAGTCGTTTTGGTGATTCAGGACAAATTGGTGCTGCTTTACGTTATGATCCTACACAACCTGTTTACGATGCTTCTTCTAGGTTTGGTGGCTTTTATCAACATTTTTCTAATGGAGAAATTGCAAACGGAACTACCAACCCTATTGCCTCTTTATTACAACGAAATAATACAGGGTACGCTTTTAGACAATACGGTAACTTAAATTTCGATTACAAGTTTCACTTTATACCAGATTTAAGAGCGGTTGTAAATGTTGGTTTCGATAAGATTACATCAGAAAACAGCGACATTACATCAAAATTAGCTCCTGCTCAATCTAACGCATTATTTTTTGGTAATGATGCTTTTAACACCCAAGAAAGAGGTAATAAATTATTTGATACGTATTTAAACTATTCAAAAAGTTTTAATCAATTAAATGTAGATTTTACTGGTGGGTATTCTTATCAGAGATTCGAAAACTTTGGTACCAATTCTGGAAACAGAAATAATCCAGAAAATATTCCTACCACATTTGCAGATCCAGATGTTGTTAACTTAGGATTCTTTAGTAGACTTAAATTTAAATACAACGAAAAATATTTACTTACTTTAAACTTTAGAAGAGATGGTACTTCTCGTTTTAGTTCAGACAATCAATGGGGTAACTTTGGTGGTGCCGCATTAGCTTGGAATATAAGTGATGAAGATTTCTTAAAAGATTCTAAAGTATTATCTAGCTTAAAATTAAGAGCAAGTGTTGGTTTAACCGGGCAACAAAACATACCTGGTGTTAATGATTTGTATTTAGATAGATACCGTTTTGGTAATGAAACCTCAAGATATTTATTTGGTAACTCTTCTATAAAATCTACCATTCCTTCGGTTGTAAATCCTGATTTAAAATGGGAAGAAACAACAACTATTGAATTTGGTGTAGACTATGGTTTGTTTGATAATAAGTTTAGTGGATCTTTAAGTGCTTTTCAAAAAACATCTGATGATTTATTATTTGATGCTGCTTTAGCAGATGGTACTAATTTTGGAAACAGTACAATCCAAAATATTGGTCAATTACAAATTAAAGGTTTAGAGTTTACTTTAAACGGAGACATCCTTAAAAGTGAAGACTATAATTGGAACTTTACCTTTAACGCAACCTATTTAGACAGAAAAATAACAGAACTTGCAAACAACCAAGATGTTAGAACAGGTGGTATTGCTGGAGGAACTGGTAATACGATTCAATTATTAAGAGAAGGTTTTGCTCCTAATTCATTTTATGTTTACAAACAATTATACAATACTGCAGGTAAACCTATTGAAGGAGCCTACGCAGATTTAAATGGAGATAATATTATAAATGATGATGATAGATATTTAAAAGAAAATCCAAATGCTGATGTTACTTTAGGTTTTCAATCTAATTTTAATTACAAAAATTTCGATGTCGCTTTTAATTTAAGAGCAAGCCTTGGTAATTATGTTTACAACAACGTAAACTCTTCTAGAGCTCAATATGAATTATTACTAGATAACGCTGTTTTAGGTAACATTCCTACCACGGTATTAGATACAGATTTCTTAAGAACTTCTGATGTTATAAATTCTGACATCTATATAGAAAATGCTTCTTATTTAAGAATGGACAATGTTACTTTAGGATATACTTTTAACAACCCAATAAAAAAATTCTCATATAGCAGTATTCGTTTATGGGCTGGTGTACAAAATGTATTCACTTTAACAAACTACTCTGGTTTAGACCCAGAAGTATTTGAAGGAATTGATAATTTAATTTATCCAAGATCTAGAAACTTTTTAATGGGTGCTAATATTAAATTCTAATAAAAACAAGATGAAAAAATATATAAAAACAATAAAAAATCTATTCGTTGTTATTTTACTAACATCAGTAGTTGCTTCTTGTACAAAAGATTTAAATATTGTACCCGAAGATGATCAAACGGTTTTAAGTGATGCGTTATTTGAAAATGAAAATGCTTACTTAGAAGTTTTAGCAGGTACTTACGCAAACTTATCTTTAACAGGTGTTGATGGTCCAGAAAGTTCTAATATTAAAGGATTAGACGCGGGTACTAGTCAATATGGTAGAACATTATTATACTTACAAACATTATCTGCAGATCAAATGATTTGGTCTTATGAAAATGACCCTGGCACAAGAGAACTACAACGTAATATTTGGACTGCTCAAAACCCTGTAATATTAGGTATGTTTAGTAGAGCTATGGTTACAGTTGCATTTGCAAATAACTTTTTAAGAGAAACAACAGCAGCAAAATTAGATGCAAGAAACGTTTCTACTGCAACAAGAGAAAACATTGTTACTTATAGAGCAGAAGCGCGTTTACTAAGAGCTTTGTCTTATTATAACTTAATGGATCTATATGGTAAAGCCCCAATGGTAGTAGAAACAGACCCAACAGCAGGTTTTAATCCTCCACAAGCAGACAGAGCTGAATTATTTACATTCATAGAAAGCGAATTATTAGCAATCGATGCCGATTTAATGGCTCCAAAAACCAATCAACATGGTAGAGCAGACAAAGCTGTTGCGTGGATGATTTTAGCTAAAATGTATTTAAATGCAGAAGTATATATTGGTGAAGCAAAATATACAGAATGCTTAACCGAAAGTAAAAAAATTATAGGTGGTGGGTTTTCTTTAGCAACCAATTACGCTCATTTATTTATGGCTGATAACAATACCAATTCAGCAATCAACGAAATTATTTTTCCTTTAATTGCTGATGGTTTAATTACACAAAACTACGGACCAACAACTGTTATGGTAAATGGTGAAATAGGAAGTTTAGAAGCAAACGGTATTCCTTTAGGTGTTGGTGCTTCTGGATGGGGAGGCGCATTAAGAGTAAGAAAACAATTTGCTCAATTATTTGATGGTGGTATCTTTTCTGGAGACACTAGAAACACCATTATCTCTGGAACAAGAAGTATTGACATTACTGATATCTCAGATAAAGATCAAGGTTATATTATAGAAAAATACTCAAATGCAACTTCTACCGGAACCTTTGGTTCTAACCAAACTTTTGTAGACACAGATTTCCCTTTGTTTAGATTAGCAGATGTATATTTAATGTATGCAGAAGCACATTTAAGAGGCGGGTCAGGAGGTTCTAATGCAGATATGGAAACGTATATTAATGCACTAAGAACTAGAGCTAACAACCCTCAAAACAACTTAACTGCCGCAGATATTTCTCTAGATTTTATTTTAGATGAAAGAGCAAGAGAGTTACACTGGGAAGCACACAGAAGACAAGATTTAATTCGATTTGGTAAGTTTACTGGTGGTAATTACAATTGGGCATGGAAAGGAAATGGAAGTAACGGTATTGCTTTACCTTCTTACATGAAAGTATATCCTATACCTACAGCTAGTTTAGCTTCTAACCCAAATTTAACTCAAAATACTGGGTATTAATTTAAAAACAAATTACAAATGATGAAAAACATAAAAAGATTTTCAGCAGTTAGTATCATTGGTCTAGTACTTTTATTTTTCCAATCTTGCGATGACACTTCTGATACATTTACGATATCAGCTCCAACAGCACCTATTTTAGCTGAATTAAATTTTACTCAATTAGAATTAGATGCTGTAAATACTACAAACCCTGCATTAACTTTAAATTGGGATGAAGCAGATTACGGTATACAAGCTGCGGTTAACTATGCTATCCAGTTTTCTAAAGATGATGCTTTTACAGCACCAGTTACTGCATCAACAATTTCTGGTAAAACTTCTGCAACATTATCTATAAACGAGGTAAATGCAGCTGCAGGTAATGCAGGTGTAAATCCTTTTAACTGGTCAGATATTTATATTAGAATTGTTGCCTCATTAGGTACTCAAAATAATGAAACGGCTACTTCTAATGTAATTCAGTTTAGTGTATATCCATACTTTAACTACTCTTTTAAAGATTATTATTTAATAGGTAATGCAACAGCTCCAGGTTGGGATAATTTTGCAACAGGTAACAACCCTGCTTTATTTAGAGATGAAACAGATAGCAATACGTTTTACTATACTGGTTATTTTGCAAAAGCAACTGCAGATGATGGTGAAGGAAGATTTAAACTAATTGAAACAAAAGGAGAATGGTCTAACCAATGGGGAACAACTTACCCAGATAATGAAGATCCAATAGATGCTGAAGGTGACATTGCAGGAAACCCTGCAACACAAGATTCTGATCCAGGTAGATTTGGTGTAAAAACTGATGGTTACTATACCTTTAAAGTAAACTTTGCTTCTAAAAAATATTCTATAGAACCTTTTAATGCTGACGGTATTGTAAGCCCTACATCATTAGAAATACAAGGATCTAGTACAGCTAATGTAGCCATGACTCCTTTAGTTTTTGATGGTCATATTTGGTTTGCAACTGCAATTCATTTAACTCCTGGTGAAGTAGAATTTGTTACAGGTGCAAGTGCTAAATGGGGAAGCTCAACTTCTTTTTCTGGAGTAGCAACCGATGGTGGTGGTGCAATACCTGTAATTGTAGAAGATGATTATGATGTTTGGTTTAATGATTTAACAGGTCGTTATATCTTAATGCCTTTAAATTTATAATAACTTAAAAATAGATATAAAATGAAAACTTATTTAAAAAGATTAAGCTACTTATTTTTATCACTTACACTTTTTTTAGGTGCTTGTGAAACAGAAGAGAGCTTAACAATAACAAGTCCAGATCCTGTTTTTGAGTTAGTAACACCAGGAATTAGTAATGTGTTTTTAAACTCAGAATTACTAGACAATCCTGCATTTACAATTACTTGGATAGATGAAATTAACACCGCTGCAACTTATACGGTAGAAATGGATTTAGAAAGTACTTTTGCAGCCCCTATTCAATTAGGTACTACAGATAAAAAGAACTTTACAATCACAGTATCAGAATTAAACAAAGCTTTAGAAAATACAGATGTAAAATCGTATACAGAAACACCTATTTATGTAAGATTATCTATAGGTAGTGCAATGTCTAACGTAGTTTTATTTCAAATTTCTAAATTTGCTGTAAAACCACCGGTAATTACTAGTCCAGACAATACTTTTACCAAAGTATTAACCGACGTTAATCCTGATGAAACAGCCTTAACCCTAACTTGGAATGATCCAGAAATAGGTGCATCTAGTAGCTTAATTATTAGTTATGAAATAGAAATGGCTGTAGCAGGTACTAGTTTTGCTTCTCTTGCAAACATTGGTTCTACAAACACAACTACTTTCGAAATTTCTCATGATAATTTAAATGATTTAGTGATTGCTAACGGAGGTGTTGCAGACGTTGCTTCTAACTTCGATTTTAGAATTAAAGCTATTGCAAAATCTGCTTCGGGAGATTTAGCAAGAACCTCAGAAGCTATTACAGTTTCATTAACAGGATTTAAAGCAGAAATACCAGATAATTTATACATGGTAGGTGCTCATAATGGCTGGAACAATGCCGATGCAACTCAACAGTTTTATACTTCAGGAAATGGAGTTTTTACCAAAGTACAAGCTTTTTCTGCAAACGATGAATTTAAATTGTTACCTACATCAGGTGCTTGGGACGGAGATTATGGAGAAGACCCAAACAATGCGGGTAAAATAGTACAAGACGGTGAGCAAAACATTAAAGTAACTGCAGCAGGTACTTATTTAGTAATTATAGACTTTAATACATTAAGCTTTAAATTACAAAATATAGACACTCTGTTTATGGTAGGTGCTCATAATGGTTGGAACAATGCAGATGCAACGCAACAATTTTATACTTCAGGAAACGGCATCTTTACAAAAGTGCAAGCTTTTTCTGATAATGACGAATTTAAACTACTTCCTACTTCTGGTTCTTGGGATGGTGATTGGGGAGAAAGCAAAACAACTGCTGGTTCTTTAGAATTAGATGATGAACAAAACATAAAAGTAACTACTGCTGGTACTTATATGGTTACTTTAGATTTTAATAAATTAACATTTAATCTAACAGAAATACCTACAAACCTTTACTTAGTAGGTTCTCCAAATGGTTGGAACAATGCTACGGCACCTGCATTTACAAAAGTATCTGAAGGATTGTTTGAAATTACACAAACATTAACCGCAACAGACGAGTTTAAATTTTTACCTCAACAAGGTGCTTGGGATAATGATTGGGGAGAAAGCAAAGAAAATACTGGTATGTTAGTTGTTGATAATGAAAACAACGTAAAATCTCCTGGAGATGGTACCTATAAAATTACAGTAGATTATAATAAAGGAACAGTAACTGTTCTATAATTTTATAAAACTTTACAAAGGCTACCTTTATGGGTGGCCTTTGTTTTTAACATCCTATTTTATGAAAAAAATTACTTTATTAATCCTTTTAATATCCTCTTTTACTTTTAGCCAAGTACAGAATGTTACTTTTTCTGTTTCTCCTGCTACTTTTAATGAAACGGATGCTATAACTATTACAGTGTCTAACATTACAAGAGCTTCTTGGGGTGTTTCAGACATTTATTTATGGTCTTGGTCTTATGATTCTAGCGGAGAAAACTCTATGGATTCTCCAACCAACGGAAGTTGGTCTAGTTCTAATGAGGCACAAAAATTAACCAACAACGGTAATAATACATACTCAATTACTTTTACACCAACTACTTTTTATAACAGAACAAACATTGGTAGCATTGGCATGCTAGTAAAAGCAAAAGATGGTTCTGGTGATAAAAAATCGCAAGATAAAACATACCAAGTTGGTACTTTTCAATTAACATTAAACACGCCTACAGACGCAACAACTGTTTTAAACTCCGGACAAACGTTACCAATAAATGCAACAAGCTCAATAGCCGCCGATTTTACTTTAAAAGCAAATGGAACAATAATTAATCAAAAAAACAATGCAACGGCATATAGCTACGCTCCTATTGTAACTGAAAACACAACGTACCTTTTAGAAGCTACAAATAACGGAGAGGTACAAAACACCAGCTTTAATGCCATTGTAAAACCAACAATTACAGAAGCTGCAATTCCTTCTGGAATGAAAGATGGAATCAATTTAAATCCATCAGACAATACAAAAGCAACTTTAGTATTTTATGCACCAGGAAAAGAATTTATTCACCTAATTGGTAGCTTTAATGATTGGCAAGTAAGCGATGCTTATTTATTAAAAAAAGACAGTAGCAAAGATCGTTTTTGGATAGAACTTACTGGCTTAACTCCGCAAACAGATTATACGTATCAATATATTATTGAAGCCGATTTAAGAGTTGCAGATCCATACTCTACAGTGGTTTTAACAGAAAGCAACGATCAATATATAAACGCAACCACCTACCCTAACCTAGCAAGTTATCCTACAGGAAAAACTAACCACGCAGTTACTTTATTAAGAACGGGTGATGTTGCCTATAATTGGCAAACAAATAACTATACAAAACCTGCAAAAACAGACTTAGTTATTTATGAACTTTTAATAAGAGATTTTGATACGCTTCATAGTTTTGATGCTGTACAAAACAGATTAGATTATTTGCAAGAATTAGGTATAAACGCTATAGAATTAATGCCTGTAATGGAATTTGATGGGAATGAATCTTGGGGATACAACCCTTCCTTTCACATGGCATTAGACAAATATTATGGTAACACAAACTCTTTTAAACAATTAATAGACGAATGCCACAGAAGAGGTATTGCTGTTATTGTTGATGTTGCTTTTAATCATGCAAGTGGTCAAAACCCTTATTACAGAATGTGGAACACAGACAATGGTGGTTACGGAGGACAAGCAAGTGCCAATAGTCCTTTTTTCAACCAAACAGCAACGCACTCTTACAGTGTTTTTAATGATTTTAATCACTCTAAACAAGCTGTAAAAGAGTATGTAAAAAGAGTTTCTCAATACTGGATTGATGAATATAAAATTGATGGTTTTAGATGGGATTTAACAAAAGGGTTTACGCAAAACTGTTCTGATGCGGACCAAAGTTGTACAAACAATTATCAACAAGACAGAGTTGATGTTTTAAAAGAATATGCTGATTATCAATGGGACAAAGACCCTAATTTCTACATTATTTTCGAACATTTAGGAGGTAATACAGAAGAAACCGAATGGGTAAATTATAGACTTGATGAAGGCAAAGGAATTATGCTTTGGGGAAATCATAACCACCAATATAACCAAGCAACTATGGGCTTTGGTAGTGATGCAGATTTTTCTTGGATTTCTTATAAAAACAGAGGTTGGTCTGTACCTGCAAATGTTAGTTATATGGAAAGCCATGATGAAGAGCGTTTAATGTACAAAAACCTAGAATATGGTAATTCTAATGGAAGCTATTCTATAAAAAACCTAAACACAGCTTTAAAAAGAGAAGAATTAGCTGGTGCTTTTTACTTTACAGTACCAGGACCCAAAATGATTTGGCAATTTGGCGAATTAGGGTATGATCTTTCTATTGAAGAAAATGGTAGAACAGGTAACAAACCTATTTTATGGAGTTATCTAGCCAACGAAGGTAGAAGAGCTGTTAAAGACACTTGGTCTAAATTAATTAAATTAAAATTAAAATATGATATTTTTGAAACATCAAATTTCACGTTAGGTGTTGGTAATGCTAATGGGTTAAACACCATTCATTTAACAGATCCTACAGCAACAGACATACAAAATATTACAATTATTGGAAATTTTGGGGTAACCACGCAAAGTATTGTTCCTGCATTTCAGCAAACAGGTACTTGGTATAATTTATTAGAAAACAACGCTAACATTACAGTTACTAATACAACAGCGGCAATTACATTAGCGCCAGGAGAATTTAGGGTGTATGCAAATAACCCTGCTTCACTTGCTACAGATGATTTTACAGTTGATGGTAAAAACACCATTAAACTATATCCTAATCCTGCTAAAACGTACTTTGTCCTTTCTGATAAAACAAACAAAGTATCCGTTTTTGATATTACAGGGAAGTTAGTTAAAACCTACTCTAAAGAGGATATTGAATCAAATTATTATGTGATATCAACATTAAAAAAAGGCATCTATTTTATAAGAATTAAGAATACACAAAACCAAATTCTAACTAAAAAATTGATTATAAATTAATCCCTAATCTTAACAAAAAAAGAGAGCAGTAAATATTTACTGCTCTCTTTTTTTATATCAATAAAATAGAAAACCTACACTCCAAATTGAGTTAAATGATGATCTAAATGTTTGTAGAAAGAATTATTCCATTCTACCGCAGTTAACTTTCCAAAAGAATGAGATTCTTTTCCTTCAAAATAAGTACTTCCTAATTCTTGGGTTTTAATCACGTATTCTATTAAACGTTTTTTTTCTGTTTCAAACTCTCTCTCATCTGCAATTATAAATTGAGGTGCCGTTCTTCCGTTTTTAGCATACGGTTTTTCAGACACAACTATCTTTTTAACAAACATCTTTAAAATCCATCGTGTAAAAGCATTTGGTTTTGGATATTTATCACTAAAAACCATCTCATAAGTTACAGAACAATGCGCTAACATTTGAGAAACAGACATCTTTCCCCAAGTTGGTTTAGTTGCCGCAGTCAGTTTATTAATTCTTTTAATTTCTTCTGATGTAATTTCTTTCTCAAAAATGTTTTTCATCTTAATGTAGTATTTTGAATAATAATTCTTTTAAAATATCTTGGTTAGATTGGCTTGCCCCAACTCCTTTACTTTTTACATCTGCATCTCTTAAAAAAGCAATTACTTGCGCCACTTTTCGCATCGGATAATTTCTTGAAGCAGAAAAATATTCGTCTACAAAATACGGATTAACACCTAACGCCTTTGCTACAGAACTTTTAGATTTATCTTTTAAACCATGAAAACAAAGAAGCTGTGTAAAATAACCGTTTAATAATGAAATGGTCATTACCAAAGGGTTATTTTTTGGGTTTTCGGCAAAATAATTTATAATTCTATTCGCTTTAACCACATCCTTCTCTCCTACTGCTTTTCGCAATTCAAAATTATTAAAATCTTTAGAAATTCCTATATTGTCCTCTATATCTTTATCGTTAATAATTGACTCTTTAGGTAAAATTAGCATCAATTTATCTAACTCATTAGATATTTTACTTAAATCAGTTCCTAAAAACTCTACTAACATTTGAGACGCTTTGGGCTCAATTTGATATTTTTTACCACTTAAAACTCTACGAATCCAATCTGAAACCTGATTTTCATACAGTTTTTTACTTTCGAAAATTAAACCTGTTTTTGCAATTGCCTTGTGTAGTTTTTTACGCTTATCTAGTTTTTTATATTTATAATTAAAAACTAAAACGGTTGTAGGCTGCGGATTTTCGGCATAAGCAACTAACTTTTCTATATTTCTACTTAAATCTTGTGCTTCTTTAACAATAATCACTTGTCTTTCGGCCATCATTGGGTAGCGTTTTGCAGAAGAAACAATATCTTCTATACTTGCATCTCTACCATACATTACTTGTTGGTTAAACCCTTTTTCGCCTTCATCTAATATATTTTCTTCTATATAGTCAGAAATTTTATCTATGTAATAAGGCTCTTCCCCCATTAAAAAATAGATAGGTTTTATATTTCCTTTCTTTATATCTGAAACAATGTTTCTTATTTCGTTCATTTTCTTACTTTTGACTGATGCAAAAACTCAATCTACCCACTTATAATTTCAAACTCAAAAGTAGCGAAAATAAGACGCTTATTTTTGATAAATTAAGAAAAAAATATCTGGTTTTAACTCCAGAAGAATGGGTACGTCAGCATTATGTTTCTTTTTTGATTGATGAAAAAAAATATCCAACCTCTTTAATAGCCCTAGAAAAGCAGTTAACCATTAACAATCGTAAAAAAAGAACTGATATTTTAGTTTTTAATAAAGAAGGGAAACATGAAATTATTGTAGAGTGTAAAGCGCCTTCCATTAAAATTACACAAGATACTTTTGACCAAATTGCACGTTATAATTTAAAACTAAAAGCTACTTTTTTGATAGTGACCAACGGGTTAGAGCATTTTTACTGCAAAATGGATTTTGAAAATGAAACCTATATTTTCTTAAAAGAAATTCCTAATTATAAATAGAACCCCTTTTTATTTTTAAACTATTACTTCGGATGATTCTTTATGGATACAAAATTATATCGAGAAATTTTATTACTAATTCTTGATAGAAGATTCTTTTAAAAAAAAATTTCATTCGAACAGAAACTCCCTAACAAAATTCATTTATTATTAAGAAAAAATTAGAATTAAACTAATTTATAAACAGTAAATTCGCACACTTGAAAATAGCAATCGTCATATTAAATTGGAATGGTCAAAAACTGTTAGAGCAGTTCTTACCATCGGTTATAAATTTTAGTTCGCAAGAGGCTACTATTTATATCGCAGACAATGCATCTACAGATTCTTCTATTAAGTATGTTAAAGAATTCTTTCCATCCGTTAAAATTGTAGAAAACGCTATAAATGGCGGATATGCAAAAGGATATAATGATGCTTTACAAGTTATTGATGCTGATATTTATTGCTTATTAAATTCGGATGTTGAAGTTACACAAAATTGGCTAACACCTATTATAACTGTTTTTAAGAACGAAAAAAATACGGCTATTATTCAACCCAAATTATTAGATTTTAAAGACAAAACAAAATTTGAATATGCAGGCGCTGCAGGAGGTTTTGTAGATTTGTATGGTTATCCTTATTGTAGAGGACGTGTTTTTAATGATTTAGAAACAGATACAGGGCAGTTTAATGATGAAGCCACTATTTTTTGGGCTTCTGGAGCTTCTTTATTTATTCGTTCTAAGGTATATCATCAATTAGGTGGTTTAGACGAAGATTATTTTGCGCATCAAGAAGAAATAGATCTGTGTTGGAGAGCTCAAAATAGAGGGTATAAAGTAAAGTATGTTGGAGCTTCAACAGTATATCATGTTGGTGGTGCTACTTTACAAGAAACAAATCCGCAGAAAACATATCTAAACTTTAGAAACAGTTTATTAAATGTTGTAAAAAATGTTCCTAAAAAATGGTTTTTATTCGTTATTTTTTCTCGTTTACTTTTAGACGGAATTGCAGGTGCTAAATTTATGCTAGAATTAAGACCCATACACACTTGGGCTATTATTAAAGCACATTTTAGTTTTTACAAGAATTTTTTTAAATTTTTAAAAAAACGTAGAGTCCTACAAAAAAAACAAAACTACAATTTACATACAAGTGTTGTTTGGCAATATTTTGCTTTGGGTAGAAAAAAGTTTGAGGAGTTAAAATAAAAAAACAGAAAAATATGTATTCTGCTCCTTTTTCAAACTGAAACAAAATCACTTAAAACCAGTTATTTATCAACTTTAAAAAAAGTTTTACTTAAAAAAACTAAAGTATATCTAAACTTCCTTTTCCTTCTCTAATCACTTCTGGATACCCTTCTGTAAAATCGATAATAGTAGAAGCTTGGTTATCTCCATAGCCTCCATCAATAACAATATCGACTAATTTGTGCCATTTTTCGAAAATTAATTCTGGATCTGTAGTATATTCTAAAATTTCATCATCATCTCTAATCGAAGTAGATACAATTGGATTGCCTAAGCTTTCTACTAAAGTTCTAATAATATTATTATCAGGAATACGAATACCTACTGTTTTTTTCTTTTTAAATACTTTTGGGAGATTATTACTTCCTGGTAAAATAAACGTATAAGGCCCAGGTAAAGCTCTTTTAAGTATTTTAAATGTAGCGCTATCTATTTGCTTAACATAATCAGATAAATGGCTTAAACTATTGCAAATAAAAGAAAATTTTGCTTTTTCTAATTTCACCCCTTTTATCTGAGCTATCTTTTCTAAAGCTTTATTATTCGTAATATCACACCCTAAACCATAAACTGTATCTGTTGGGTAAATTACCAAACCTCCACGTTTTAAAACCGCAACAACTTTATCTATTTCTTTTTGATTGGGGTTCTCATTATATATTTTAATAAATTCTGACATATTATAAATATACAAAAACTCAACTTGATTATCAATCAAGTTGAGTTTTTTTTTATGGGAAAATTGTTTTTTTTAAGACTTATCTACCATTCTAAATCCTTCTCCATGTATGTTTAAAATTTCTACATGTTCATCTGGTTTTAGATACTTACGAAGTTTTGCAATATAAACATCCATACTTCTAGATGTAAAATAATTATCATCTCTCCATATTTTTGTTAATGCTAATTCTCTTGGCATTAAATCATTTTTATGAATAGCCAACATACGTAGCAATTTACTTTCTTTTGGAGATAATTTTACAGGTTCTCCGTTTTCACCAACAGACAAATGTCTTAACTTAGAATTGAAGAAAAAGCCTCCAATAACAAATTCGAACTGTTCTGATTCTGCTGTTTTATCTGTGTCTTTACGTTGTAAAATTGCTTTAATTTTATGTAATAATACTTCAGAATCGAAAGGCTTGTTTAAGTAATCATCTGCACCAACAGCATACCCTTTTAAAACATCTTCTTTTAACGTTTTTGCTGTTAAGAAAATAATTGGCACTTCTTTATTTGTGCTTCTTATATCTTGTGCTAAAGAGAAACCATCTTTACGAGGCATCATTACATCTAATATACACAAGTCATAATCACTATTTTTAAACATGATTAACCCTTCTATACCATCTTTAGCATGCGTTACATTATAATCATTTAATGCTAAATAATCTTTTAAAACGGTTCCGAAATTTGGATCGTCTTCAACTAATAAAATTTTTTTACTTCCCATTGTTATGTTTTTAAATTAAAGGTAATTTCACTGTAAATGTACTTCCTTTTCCTTTTTCACTTTCAACAAAAACAGTTCCATGATGCTTTTCTATAATCTCTTTTACATACGCCAAACCTAGCCCATGCCCTTTAACATCATGAATGTTTCCTTTTTGTTCTCTATAAAATTTATCAAAAACTTGTTTTTGAACTACTTTACCCATTCCTATTCCTTCATCTTTTATTTTTAAGATAAAGAATTTATCTGTACTTTCTGTATAAACATCAATTTTTGGTGCTCCCTCAGAATATTTTAAAGCATTTTCTAACATATTAACAATTACATTAGTTAAATGGAATTCGTTTCCAGGAACTTCTGTTATTAATGCTTCAAAATGTGTATTTAAATCTCCTTGTCTATCTTCTATTAATAAACTAACATGCGTAATAGCATCTTCTATTGTGTCGTGCATGTCTATGGTTTCCTTACTAATATCTATTTGATTTTTTTCTAATCGAGATATTCTCAAAACATTTTCTACTTGAGAGTGCATCCTTTTATTTTCATCTCTAATCATTTGAACATAGCGCAACACTTTTTCTTTGTCATTAATAATCTTAGGATTCTTTATAGAATCTAATGCCAGATTAATGGTAGCAATAGGTGTTTTAAACTCATGTGTCATATTATTTATAAAATCAGTTTTTATTTCTGATATTTTTTTTTGTCTAATTAGTTGATATAATGAGCTAGAAAAAGCAATTATAATAATTAAAATAAAAAATATTGACAGTGATAAAATATTTGATATCCCAGAAAGTATATGTTCTTTTTCTGCTGGAAAAGTAATATACAACTCATAATCTACGTCTCCATTAGCTTTAAAAAAAAGCGGATAAGGATAGCTCTCTTTTTTATCAATGGTATAATAGCCCGACTTTAACTTTGTGGCCAAACCATCGTTACTATATACTCCGTATTTAAATTCTAAATGTATATTTCGTTTTTCTAATTCTTCTTTTATGGTTTCATTAAGCTCTCTATTGCTTAATCTTTTATGAATAGGTCTTGTACTATTAATGTTTCTAAAAATTTCAGCAAATTCGCTTCTTTCAATACTTTTTAATCTTTTTGTAAAAGAAAATCTTTTTTCATCTGTAGATGAAAATAAATTATCGGCACCTTTAATAACTCTAGAATGGAAAAAATCATTTTTACCTGTCACTCTTTTAAAAACAATGGTATCATTATCTAAAAAATCTGTTTCATTGTCTAGATAATCAATGGGCATTTTAAAACTTTCTTCTAAAATGGTACCTCCATAAGTAAATTTTTGATTGGTAGCTGTATCTATTTCTTGGAAAAGAAAATTTTTAATTTGAGCTTCGTCTGCTAAAACGGTGTTTTCTATGACACCTTCATATTTTTTTTCTAAATAATAATTCTCTTTATCGGTAATTCTTTGAGAAACACTACCCAACGATTTCTGAACATCATTTTTAAATTGTTCCTTCTTACTAGCCACCGCATTATTAATCCAATACAATTGCACAGCAATAATTCCAATCAAGGAGACGCTCATTAATACAACAATAAGAACAAACATCTTCTTACCCATACATCAAAGTTACGGTTTTCAAAAATTGATTTTATTGTTTTTAACCTAAATTAACAATATAGATTTAAATTTAAGAGTAATTTAACAATCCTATTGAATTAAATTAAATTCAATGGCTTTTTTCTGTTAAAATATTATGGATTTTAATAACCTGAATTTGAGTCTTTTCGGTATCCAAATTATCAATTATATAGTTAGATTGTAGTAGCTTTTTATCTTCTAACCATTGGTTTTTTATTCTGTTCTCTACGGCTATTTTAGAACTATTGTCTCTTAACATTGTTCTTTTTACCCTAACATCTAGCGGCGCATAAACAGTAATAATAATATCGCACTTTAAATTACTTTTACTTTCAAAAAGAATAGCATTTTCATATACTATATAATCTTTATGATGCTGTTGATTTACAAATTCTTGAAAATGGTTTTTAACCTCTGGATGTACAATTGCATTGAGTGCCTCTAGCTTGCTTTTATCTTTAAAAACAAGGTTGGCAATATAAGGTCTATTTAATTGATTATCTACATAAGAAGCAGCTCCAAATTCATCAATGATTTTTGATTTAAGTATCGGTGAAGTATTCATTAATTTTTTGGCCTCTGCATCTGCATTATAGATAGCAACATTATCAAATTTAGCAAAAATATTTGCTACAGTTGTTTTACCACTTCCTATTCCCCCTGTTAAACCTACAATCATTTATTTCTGAATTAAAAAATCAATTTTATTAGGAATCACTTTAAAACTTTTTACATAACTAGACTTTACAAGCACTTTGGGCACTAAATAATCTAGGTTATTTTTTTTAGAAGTATTGTAATCACATACAATTTCAAAAAAGTTTTTATCAATTTTATCAAAGTTAGATAAACCAACCACATAACTAACCGAAACTGTTTTATTTAAAGTTGTTAGAGAGACACCTTCTGGAAGGTTCGTTACTTTAAAAGGGATTTCTAAAGTACCTTCTGTAAATTTTTCTACCTTACCACTTATGGTAGCATACGTAGCATTCATTTTTATATTATTAGAATTTTCTGGCAATATAATTTTTACTCTCTTAGAAAAATCTTCCTTAATACCTTCTAATTTTAAAAATTTTAAATTGATTTCTTTAATCTTTTCTATTTCTGCATCTGGACCAGAAATTAAAATACTATCTGGCTTTACTGTTACAGGTTCTAAAATATCATAACCAATATGATAGTTAATATCTAAATTAGCTTTTAAAACTACTTTCTTAGAAAGTAAAGTTCCAATTTCTAAATAAATAGTATCTAAAGGAATTTCTTGTAACTGAACACCAGAATGCAATTGTTTTTGAATAGTAACTACTTGGTTTCTTGTTAAAAAATAATATCTATTAGATGATTTTTTATACAAACTATTTGCATTTAAAGCAATGCTTTTATCTCCAAATCTAGAACTTAAAATATTAAAACCAGACGATTTTACTACAATATCTATTTCTTTAATTGGTACTTTTTGCAAAAGTTTGTTTTGAGCAATATGTGTGTATTCTATAGGATAGGTTAATGTAGTAACATATTCTTTAGAGAGCGTAATTAAAAACCACATTAAAATAGAAGCGATTAAAAAGCTTATAAAACTTTTCGAAATTTTTTTATTCTTTATCAAAATAATGGTTGAATTTTATGCAATCTACACAAAAGCTAGTAAACAAAAAAGTGAGCAGTATCTATAAAGACAAAGCTCACTTAATACTTTAAAAACTTAATTTTTATTTTTTAGCTGGCTCTAAAAACCTTTTGCTTAATTCCATTGAAATAGCAGAACGCTCAAACTTAATTTTACCTGCTCCTGTTTCTATAGTAATTGTATTATCTGCAGTATTTATTGTAGCAATTTTACCGTGAATACCACTAGAAGTTACCACTTTTGTACCTACTTTAATTTCAGCCTGAAAAGCCTTTTCCTTTTTTTGCTTACTCATTTGTGGTCTTATCATAAAGAAATAAAACACTACAATAATGGCTAAAAAAGGTAACATACTCATTAAACTACCTACTCCTTCTTGTAAAAAAATTGCATTATACATCATTAAATTTTTGCTTTAGGTGTTACAGATCCTTTTAATGTTAAGATTTCTCTACCAGATGCTGTATTTGTAGTTAAAGTTACTGTTTTTTGTTGTCTATTAGGCTTACCACTCGTGTTAAATTTCACATCAACTGTACCTGTTTCTCCTGGTTTAATTGGTGCTTTAGGCCATGTTGGAACCGTACATCCACAAGATCCTTGTGCATTTGTTATTACTAAATCTGTTTTACCAGAATTGGTAATTACAAAACTAGTTTCTACAATATCTCCTTCATTTACGGTACCAAAATCGTACACTTTTTTATCTAAAGAAATTAAAGCTGTTCCTTTTTTAATTTCGCTATCTCTAGACGCTGCTTGGTCTAAATTTTCTTTGTTAATTTTAGAAGTAACATTTCCTCCATCTTTACATGCTGTAAAAAAAGATGCTGTAACTACAAAAGCTAATAAAATTGTTATTTTTTTCATTATGATTTAATTTTGTGTAAAAATAATAAATAAATTATCGAAAACAATAGTTTAAAGTAATCCTCTTCCTATTTTAACAATTTTTTTACTTTCTACAAATTCTTTAGATATTTTATCTAAAACCCCGTTAATAAAATAGCTACTCTTTTCTGTAGAATAATCTTTAGAAATCTCTATATACTCATTAATAGTAACTCTTGTTGGTATAGAGTGAAAATTAAGAAACTCTGAAATTGCCATTTTTATTAAAATCATATCCATGTCTGCGATTCTATCAGTTTCCCAATTTGGCGTTTTCTCTTCAATAATCAATTCGTATTCTGTATTCTTTAAAACTGTTTTTCTAAACATTTTTGATACAAATTCTTCATCATCATTATCTTTGTAAAGCTTCCCTATAACAAAAATAGCTTGCTCTTTTTGTTTACTTAACGTTTTTACAACCCAAGTATTTACAAAAGGAATATCATCTGCCCAAGAAATCATGGTATCCTCATAATACTCTCCTAATTTTTCATTCGGAGCAATAATTTCTTTAAAGAAATCAATTACAAATGCCTTGTCTACTTTGTAAGAATCTTCTTCTGTAGCTAAATATTTTTGATACAAATTGCTATTTTGCAACTGCTCATAAATAATTTTTACATACTCATCATTTTCTTCCCAATTTCTCAAATCATTTAACTCAACATACCCTTCTACACTAACGCTTTCTGCGATAATATTGATTAGTTTATTGTTTAAAAATTTGTTATTTGGATTTAAATCTTCTTTGGTGGCAAGGATTTTCTTTTTAGAAAGTGCTATTTTTTTGGCTGCTAATTTCTGTACTTCTACTAACAATAGTAAATTTAAAACGTACAAATCATGCATTTTTAAAATACTATGTTTCAAAAATTTCTCCTCTTTAATGATATCATCATTATGAGAATGTAACATTGCGTACACAGATTGCATTACTTTAACTCGAATATGTCTTCTGTTAATCATTTTCTAAAGAACTTATATATAATTTGCTGCAAAAATAGTGTTATTTTATTTTTCTACTACCACGTTTTAATTCTTTTTTAAGAATAAATTTTATACTGATTCTTGTATCTTCGTGCTTTCTCTTTTTTAACAAAAAAATAATTTACAGACACTATAATAGTTGTAATTTTATTTTTTTTAAAACTCACTATTCGTTGAAAGAACTACGACACTTAAATAAATACTTTTCTAAATATAAATGGCGATTATTAATTGGTACTTTAATAACCATATTAGCCAAATTTTTAGCTTTAAAAATACCTCAAATTGTAGGAGATTCTTTAAATATTGTTGAAGATTATCAAAACGGAGTCGTTACTAATTTAGAAACCGTACAACATCAATTAGTAATAAATGTGCTAATAATTGTAGGTGTTGCAGTACTATCTGGTTTTTTTACTTTTGTAATGAGACAAACAATTATTGTTACTTCTAGGTTGATAGAATTCGATCTCAAAAATGAAATTTATCAACAATACCAAAGACTATCACTTAACTTCTATAAGAAAAATAGAACAGGAGATTTAATGAACAGAATTTCTGAAGATGTTTCTAAAGTAAGAATGTATGTTGGGCCAGCTGTTATGTATAGCCTAAATATGATTGTAACTTTTACGGTAGGTTTTACACAAATGATTAGCATTAATGTAAAACTAACCATGTATACGTTAATACCTTTTCCTTTATTATCTATTTCTATATTTGTGTTAAGCAAAGTAATACATAAAAGAAGCACCGTTGTTCAACAATATTTATCAAAATTAACCACCTTTAACCAAGAATTTTTCTCAGGTATAAATGTGGTTAAATCATACGGAATTGAAGCTTCTATTATTAAAGACTTTGATAAAATTGCAGATGAAAGTAAGGACAAAAACATTCACCTTCAAAAAGCAAATGCCTTATTTTTTCCGTTAATGATTTTATTAATTGGTATTAGTAACATCATTGTTATTTATGTTGGAGGAAAACTATATATTAATGATCAAATTCAAATAGGTGTTATTATTGAGTTTATGTTATATGTAAACATTTTAACCTGGCCAGTTGCCGTTGTGGGCTGGGTAACTTCTATGGTACAGCAAGCGGAAGCCTCGCAAGCAAGAATTAATGAATTTTTACAGCAAGTACCAGAAATTCAAAACACAAACACGGCTACTTCTCAATTAAAAGGAAACGTAACTTTTAAAGACGTTACTTTTACGTATGATGACACCAATATTACCGCTTTAAAAAACATTAATTTTTCTATAAAATCGGGAGAAACAATTGCCATTTTAGGAAGAACTGGTTCTGGTAAATCTACGATTATAGAACTAATTTCTAGATTATACGACACAAAAGTAGGTACCATATTATTAGACGACACTCCTATTAAAGAAGCTAATTTAGATGACGTCAGAAGTCAGATCGGTTTTGTACCTCAAGATCCTTTTCTTTTTTCAGAAAGTATAGAAGACAATATTAAGTTTGGTAAAGAAGATGCTACAGAAGCAGAAATTATCGCTGCAGCAAAAAATGCGGATGTTCATAAAAACATTGTAGATTTCCCTAACGGATATAAAACCATTTTAGGAGAACGTGGAGTTACGCTTTCTGGCGGACAAAAACAGCGCGTTTCTATTGCAAGGGCGATTATTAAAAAGCCTAAAATTTTAATTTTTGACGATTGTTTGTCTGCTGTAGACACAGAAACAGAAGAAAAAATATTATCTAATTTAGAGCGAATTTCAAAAAATATTACCACTTTTATAATTAGTCATAGAATATCTTCTGCTAAAAATGCTGATAAAATTATTGTTTTAGACGAAGGTCAAATCATACAACAAGGAACTCATAATCAACTAATAGCACAAGAAGGGTATTACAAAAACTTGTATGACCAACAACTTTTAGAAAAAGAAAATTAATCTTTAACATTGCTACATAAAATATTTTGTTAGATTTGTTAAGTATAAAAAAAATATTTATAATTACTATTTTAAAAGAATTATGGCAGAGAGAGCAGAGAGAGTTGAACAAGAAGAAATTTTTTCACAGGTATTAAGAGCAGGAAGAAGAACTTACTTTTTTGATGTAAGAGCAACAAAAGCAGATGATTATTACTTAACTGTTACAGAGAGTAAAAAGTTTACACATGATGATGGTAGTTTTCATTACCAAAAACACAAAATTTACCTTTACAAAGAAGATTTTACTGATTTTCAAGAAATGTTAGGTAAAGCAACAGATTACATTTTAAACGAAAAAGGTAGCGAAGTAATTAGTGAACGTCATCAAAAAGATTTTAAAAAGGAAGAAGAAACAGAAACTACAGACAATGTAAAGTCTACAGAGAGTTTTACTGATGTTTCTTTTGATGATATATAACAGTCTCAGACTGTTTTTGCTTTGGTTTGTTAATGAATACTAAGAATTCGTTGAACTCTAAGCAAAATAAACGATTTAAATTCAAATTATTTTACACATTAAAAACCATAAGTTTTATATTTATGGTTTTTAATTTTAAAGTACTTTCTTAATTGTTTTTGTTTTAGCAATGGTTTCCTCCCATTCGTTTTTTGCAGAACTTTCTTTTGTAATTCCACCACCAACATATATAGAAGCTATTTTATCTTCTATACTCATACATCTTAAATTTACAAAAAGAGAAGAGCTATTATTTTTAATATTAAGTTCTCCTAAAAAACCACTATAAAATGTTCGTTTATAGTTTTCATTTTGGCAGATAAATTCTTCGGCTTTTTCTCTAGGCAAACCACATACTGCAGGTGTTGGGTGCAAACCTCTAATTAAAGCTTTTAAATTAGAATTATTATTTAACTTACCTTCTATCTTACTTCTTAAATGCAACAAATTACCTGCTCTAATCGTTTCTTTTTTATCAACTTTAAGATTGGTAGAAATGGGCTTTAATTGACTCTCTATAAAATCTGTAACCAATTGCTGTTCTTCTAATTCTTTATTTTGCCAAACAACCTCTTCAGAATCAACATACACTTGTGTACCCGCTAAAGACATGGTTTTAAAACTGTTTCCTTTAATATTTAAAAGTGTTTCTGGAGTGGCACCAAACCACAAACCTACTTTAGGGTGAAACCAAACATAAACAAATGCATTTGCATAAGAATTTAGTAGTTTTTTAAACGTTAGTAGCACGTCAAATTTATCTAATTGAATTTCTTCTTTTCTAGAAAGGACTACTTTTACAAGCTCGTTTTTATTTATTTCATCGAGTGCTTTTTCTACCAAATGAAGATGTTTTTCTTTATCAGAAATTACCTCATCTGATGTATTGTCATTTAGAGATACATTTTCTTCAATTAAAATATTTTCATGAATAAATTCTGATTTTTCTAAAGGAAATAAAACAGCTTTTTCATCAGAATTAAAAGGAGCAAAAACAAATCCAGTTTCTGTAAATTCTGATGTAAATTCCAAGGAATCATCCTTCATAAAAAAACCAGAAACAGTTTCCAAATTTGGTTTTCTATAAACTACAAAAGGGATTTCCTTCTTAAAATTTTCTTCAATTTTATTAAAAATAATATTCAATGTAATTCAAGTTATTTTTTAGTTAAAACAATATTGGTCATTTTAGCAACAGAAATTAAATCGTCATTTTCATCAACAATTTTAACCTCCCATAAATGCGTTGTTCTACCTTTATGAATATTCCTTGCAGTTGCATAAACCGTACCTTCTCGTTTACTTTTTATATGATTTATAGATAACTGAATTCCGTTTACATACTGATTTTTACTATCTATAAAAAAGTTAGAAGCAGCACTACCAACACTCTCTGCCAAAGCCGCAGTTGCACCACCATGTAATTGCCCATAAGGTTGATGAACCCTAGAATTTACAGGCATTTTTGCTGTTAAAAAATCATCCCCCAGAGCAACATATTCAATATCAAGCGTTTCCATTAACGTGTTTTTAGAACTCTCATTAAACGCTTTTAAAATTGCAGTTGTATCCATATCATTTAGATTATATGGTAAAAGTACATATAAAATTTTGTATTTTTGCAAAAGAAAAACTTATCCATTTCATGTACAAAATACGCGTAATTTTAGACACCAAAGAAGATGTAATTAGAACTATTTTAGTTGACAACAACTTAAATTTAGAAGATTTACATGCCACAATTGCTAAATCTTTTGGGTTTGGAGGTCAAGAGATGGCTTCTTTTTACAGAACCGATGATGACTGGACGCAAGGTGAAGAAATTCCGTTATTTAATATGGAAGAAGTTGGCGAAGGAATTTCTATGCAAAATTGTATTTTACAGGATACGTTACCAGAAGAAAGTAACAAATTAATTTATGTGTACGATTTCTTAAAAATGTGGACTTTCTATGTTGAAGTAATTGAGGTTTCTGATGAGAAAAAAGAAGATTTACCACAAATTATCTTAACGGTTGGAGAAATACCAAGTGAAGCTCCTGAAAAAGAATTTGTTGCAGAAAAATTAGACGATGGTTTTGAAGACGAAGAAGATCTTGATGATGAATTTGGTCATTTTGATGATGATTTCGATTATAACGAATACTAGAAAAGTTTAAGCGTGTAACTGTTTAATTGGTTTACTGTTAATCGTTTTCTACAGTTAAACAATTACACTTTTTAACAATTGCACATTTTAGAAGTAACAAAATTGTATTTTAGTCGTCTTACATTCATAATCGACTAAATCAATTTCTTTGGAAACTATCTTATCACTTAAAAATCTCGATAAAAAATACGGAAAAGTTCACGCAGTAAATAATCTTTCTTTTGATATAGAAAAAGGAAATGTTTACGGAATTTTAGGCCCAAACGGAAGTGGAAAATCTACCACTTTAGGTATAATCTTAAATGTTGTTAATAGAACTTCTGGTGAATTTTCTTGGTTTAACGGAAAACTATCCACACATCAAGCCTTAAAAAAAGTAGGCGCAATTATAGAGCGTCCTAATTTTTATCCGTACATGACGGCTACTCAAAACTTAGCTTTAATTTGTAAGATCAAAGAAATATCAACAGAAAAAATTAACGAAAAACTGACTATTGTTAACCTTTTTGATAGAAAAAACAGCAAGTTTAGTACCTTTTCTTTAGGAATGAAACAACGTTTAGCCATTGCTTCTGCCCTATTAAATGATCCTGAAATATTAATTTTAGATGAACCAACAAACGGTTTAGATCCACAAGGAATTCATGAAATTCGTCAAATAATACAAACCATTGCCGCAAACGGAACCACTATTTTATTAGCATCTCATCTTTTAGATGAAGTAGAAAAAGTGTGTTCTCACGTTGTTGTTATTAGAAAAGGTGTAAAATTATATGCAGGTCGTGTAGATGAAATGACAGCCTCTAACGGTTTGTTTGAATTAAAGGTGGAAACCGATGAAGTAAAATTGCTATCAATTTTAGAAGAACATCCTGCAATTGGTAAAATCAACAAAGACCACGAAACCATTATTGCTATGTTAAGCAATCCCATTTCTGCTACAGAACTAAATGAATTCCTTTTTAAAAAAGGAATTATTTTATCTCACTTGATAAAACGTAAACCAAGTTTAGAACAACAATTCTTAGATTTAACCAACAACAACTAATCAACTATTTAAACTACAAAGTCATGTTAAGACTACTTACTATAGAATTTCATAAACTTAAACACAACAGCGCCAGTAAGGTATTATCACTTATATACTTTGGGTTACTTACTTCTATTGCCTTAATTGCTACCATAAAATTTGATATTGGTCCAATTAAATTCCATTTAGCCGATATGGGCATTTTTAATTTTCCATATATCTGGCATTTTAACACGTATATGGCTTCCATTTTAAAATTTTTCTTATTATTGGTTATTGTTTCTATGATGGCGAATGAGTATAGTTACAAAACTTTAAAACAGAATTTAATTGATGGTTTAAGTAAAAAAGAATTTATTCTTTCTAAGTTTTACACCGTAGTTGTATTTTCATTAATTTCAACATTATTTGTTTTTGTAGTATCCTTAGTTTTAGGTTTAATGTATTCAGACTATAATGAACTGTCTATAATTACCACAAACCTAGAGTACTTAATAGCCTTTTTTATCAAACTAGTTGGCTTCTTTTCTATGGGGTTATTTTTTGGTATTTTAGTAAAACGTTCTGCTTTTGCAGTGGGTGCCATGGTAGTTTGGTTAATTGGAGAAAGCATGTTTAAAGGGTATCTTTTTTGGGCTTTTAGGGGTGCAGGTAACACCTCAGAATCTGTAAATAATATTATGCAATTTCTACCTTTAGAAGCATTATCTAACTTAATAAAAGAACCATTTTCTAGATTAGGTGCTGTTAGATCTATAGCAAACCAAGTTGGTGAAAACATTACTAAAAGTTATGATGTAGACTTCTCTACCATTCTAATTGTTTGTGCTTGGACATTTATATTTATTTACAGTTCTTTTAAACTACTACAAAAGAGAGATTTATAAATTGTATTAAGTTGTCTTTTTTTCTAATTTTAAAAAACTCAAACATTCAATAAACTTTTGTATTTTGCCTTTAGATTATTCTGTTGTTAAAATTGATTAACCAGAAATAATATTAATACTTAATTTAATATTACAATGCGCAAAAGTTTTTTATTCGGTTTATTCATTTTTATCAGTTGTATTGCTTTTCAGAATATAAATGCTCAATTAAGCAAAAAACATTATTTACCGCCAATTACAAGTGATGAAGCTATTGACAATCAATACATTTATATCTCTACCCCAAAAAGTAGTAATGTTTCTTTTACGATAAAACCAATAGGAAAACCTGCTTCCGAAGAAATTACTGGTACAGTTTCTAACGCTACCCCTTTTTTTACAACATCTACCATAGTTGGTACACAATTGTTTCAAGAACCAGGTCAAACAGCTACTATAATAAACGATAAAGGATACATTATAGAAGCCAATGATGTTATTTATGTTTCTGTAAGAATGATCTCTGCAGGTAGAGCAAATCAAGCATCTGCCATTGTAAGTAAAGGGCTTTCTGCCTTAGGTACAGAATTTAGAATGGGAGGTTTTCCTAGTACAAACCCTGCTAATGGGCATTTAAATTTTGTATCTGTAATGGCCACTGAAGATAACACCAATGTAACTTTTGATGATTTTACGCCTGGTATTAACATTAACAACTATGAAGGACCTATTCCTTTTACAAAAACTTTAAATGAAGGAGAAAGTTTTATTGTATCGGTTTCTTTTGATAGAGGTGGAACTCCTAGTGATTTATTAGGTACGCTTATAAAATCTGACGATGAAAACAAACCTATTGTTGTAAATTCTGGTTCTGCAACCGGTACTTTTGATACTCCTACCAACCTTAGAGATTATGGGATAGACCAAATTGTTGATGCTAAAAAAATTGGAGACGAATATATTTTTGTAAAAGGTGATGGAGAAAACGCTTGGGAAAACATACTAATTGTTGCACATCATGACAATACAGAAGTATTTATAAATGATAATTTAACAGCAGAAACTACCATCGCAAAAGCAGGAGAATGGTATGTAATAGAAGGTAATGAATATTCTACCAATGGAAATATGTATGTAAAAACTTCACAACCTGTATTTGCATATCAAGGTGTTGGTGCAAATGATAGAGCTGCAAACCAAGGGCTCTTTTTTGTTCCTCCTTTAAATTGCGAAAGCACAGGCTTTGTAGATAACATTCCTAATATAGATAAAATAGGTTTTAATACTTTTGAAGGAGGAGTTTCTATTGTTACAAAAAAAGGAGCAACACTAATTATTGAAGAAAATTCTACAAATACAAACCACACAATCGATGGTCCAAAAGACATTCTTGGTAATAGTAATTACGTAACATATAAAGTAACAAATCTTTCTGGAAACGTTACCGTAAAAAGTTTAATTGGTGATGCTGCAACAGAACTCTACTGCTCTTACTTCAATCAAAACGGAGCGGCAACTTCTGGTGGCTTTTACTCAGGTTTCCCTTCTAAACCAGAAATTAATTTTAACGTTAACATAGAAACTTTAGGCAACTGTCTTGGTAATAATTTAAAATTAGAAGCTGCAAATACCGAGTTATTTGATGGTGGTATACAATGGCAACTGTATAATGAAACTACCTTAAATTGGGTAACAAAAAGTACCGAAAATGCTTATACTCCTTTGCCAACAGAACCCGGTAGATACAGATTAGTTGGTAAGGTTATATGTACAGGTACAGAATTTATTTCCGTAGAAATACCAATTAGTATTTGTCCTGATGATTATGACAAAGATGGGATTATAGACAATGTAGATGTTGATATTGACAACGACGGAATTTTAAATTGTGATGAGTCTTTAGGTGATAAAATCATTGATTTATCAGATATTAATACTCCAACAGTTACAGATGACCTAACAACAATTAATGCAAATTTAATTACAGAAAACACAACTTTTACTGGAGATGCAACTGGTAGCTTTACCTCTGTTGCAAATGCTAGTGGTACATCAAACTCGACTTACTCATTAGATTTTAACGACAACATCAACTTTAAACTAACCCAAAACAGTACTAAAGACCATACCATTTCTGATAACGAGTATTTTATCCTGAGGTTATCACAAGCAGACAAAAATATTACCCTACTAGATCCTGATAATCAAATTTTAGTAGACTCTAATTTTGATGATGAATTTGAAGATGATTTCACTCAATTTTCTGCTTCAGTAATTAAATTTAAGTTTAAAACAGATCTTGTAGGCGGTACAAGTACATTTCAATTTGTAGCTAATCAAATTAAAAACATTTCTTTTGAGCATAATAACAATATTAGTAGTGACATTTCTACTTTTAACGGAACCATCGGTTTAACCTGTTTTACGTTAGATTCTGATGGAGATGGTATAGAAAACATGTTTGATTTAGACAGTGATAATGATGGGATTCCTGATATTTCAGAAGTTTCATCACCACAAATTACACTTCTAAAAACGGATGCAAATTTAGATGGTTTAGATGATGCTTTTAATGGTCTGATTACAAATATTGACACTGATAATGACGGAGTTAAAAACTATTTAGACTACGATACGGACAACGATGGTATTTTTGACTCAACAGAAGCTAACCACGGTTTAGATGTGAATTTTAATGGAACTGTAGATACTTTTATAGACATCAACAAAAACGGATTGGCAGATTCACTAGAAAATGACACCACAGTACAAACCCTTTCTTTAAAATATACAATTGCAGATACTGATGGAGATAACGTCTTTAATTTCTTAGAATTAGATGCTGATAACGATGGTTGTAATGATGTTATTGAAGCAGGTTTTACTGAGTATAATAATGATGGAATTCTTTTTGCAAATTCCTTTTCTGTTGATAAAAACGGAAAAGTAAAAAACCCTGATGACGGATATACAAACCCTAATTCAGATTACATTACAAGTGCTCCAATTGAATTAATTACGCCATTTACTGATGTTACTTTTTGTGAAAGTGCTACAGATACTATAACTATAGATGCTACAGCAAATGGTTTTCAATGGGAACTTTCTACAGATGATGGTGCTACTTGGAATACGATTACAGACAATGCAGTTTATCTAGGAAGCAATACAAATTCCTTGCAAATTACAAATACTCCATATTCTTATAATAATTATCAATATAGAGTTGCTTTAACTAGAACAGGTAATAGCTGTGGCCTTACTTCTGCCCCAATTACGTTAACCGTAAATCCTAAACCAATTATTTTAAACAATCCCGCAGCATTGTTTCAATGTGATACTAATTCAGATCTTCAAACAACCTTTAACCTTACAGAAGCAGAAATAAGCATTTCTACAGATGCAGATCATACTTTTAAGTATTATAAAACAAAAATGGATGCAGAAAATGGTGTCCAAGAAGTTAACGATAAAACAAGTTATTTTGTAGCTGTAAACGGAGAAGCTTGGGTAAGAACAACCTCTACCGCTACAACCTGCCATACCATTTCTAAAATTAATTTAACGGTTAGTTATACACCTAATCAAACTTTTGAAGACACTTTTTATCAATGTGATGATTTTTTAGATGCAGAAGGAAACAACACCGTTAACAATTCTGATACTGACGGAATTACCTTTTTTGATTTAAGTAGTGTTCCTGATAAAATTACAACAGACACTAACAAAAGAGTTGAATTTTATGAAACTGATGAAGATAGAACAAAATCGATAAACCAAATTACAGAAACACAAAGTTTATCTAATTATAGAAACACAAACCATCCATATCTTGGAAGTGCTATAGCTATTTACTACAAAATTATAGATAAAACAAATAACAACTGCCAAGGTATTGGTGAGTTTAACTTAGAAGTAAATAAAATTCCGGAGTTTTCAGTTAAAGGAGAAACTCCTGATGCTCCAATCATTATTTGTGCTAAAAATGTTCCATATACATTAGAGATTCAAAGTCTTTTTAAAGATGATTACGACTACAAGTGGACAGACAAAGTTGGAAATACCGTTGGTGGAAATAGCCCAACTCTATCAGTAAGTGATCAAGGAGAATATACCGTAACAGCTTCTAGTAGAGAAACCACTATTTGTTCTAGAACAAGAACTATTGTTGTTTTAAAATCTAATTTTGAAAACTTAGAAAATAGTTTTGTTACCGTAACAGACGATATTTCTGGTTTCAGTGCTAATTTAAGTATTCGAATAGACATCCCTACAAATCCTTTAATTAATGAAGAATTTCAATATGCTTTAGAGAATGAAAACGGAAATATAGTTCGTCCTTTTCAAGACGATAACATTTTTAATAATGTAGAAGGCGGAGTTTATAAAATTATTGTTGAAAACAAAGATGGTTGTGGTACTTCTTCATTAATCGTTTCTGTAATTCAATTCCCAAAATTCTTTACCCCAAACGGACAACAAAACAAAACATGGACAATAAAAGGTACCAACAGTTCTTTTTATCAACCAAACAGTACCATTAACATTTTTAACCGATATGGTAAATTAGTAGCCCAAACATCTGTAGACGGTGAAGGTTGGGACGGAACCTACAGTGGTAAAACATTGCCTTCAGACGATTATTGGTTTACAGTACAACTCATACCAATAGACCCTAATAAAATGCCTATTCTTAAAAAAGGACATTTTTCGCTATTAAGGCAATAAAACATCATCTTTAAAAAGTAAAAGCATCCGAATTATAAAATAGTTACGGATGCTTTTTTTAGGCATTTAATCAAAAGAATATTTCTTATTTTAGCATTAAACTAAGAAATAAGCTTCTATGGATTTAAACTTCAATAAAAACGAAGATTACAATAAATTGCTATCATCAGACTTAAGAAAAAGATTTGCAAAAGTAAAATTGGGTGGAGGTCAAAAAAGAATTGACAAACTGCACAAAAAAGGCAAAATGAGTGCAAGAGAACGCGTTGATTATCTTTTAGATAGTAATTCTAAATCTATAGAAATTGGTGCTTTTGCTGGTGAAGATATGTATGCAGAACATGGCGGTTGCCCTTCTGGAGGTGTTGTTGTAAAAATGGGTTATATAAAAGGAAAACAATGTATCGTTGTTGCTAATGATGCTACTGTAAAAGCAGGTGCTTGGTTCCCAATTACAGGAAAAAAAAATTTACGAGCACAAGAAATATCCATAGAAAACAAATTACCAATTATTTATTTAGTAGATTCTGCTGGCGTTTATTTGCCTTTGCAGGATGAAATTTTTCCAGACAAAGAACATTTCGGACGTATTTTTAGAAACAACGCCATTATGAGTAGCATGGGCATTACACAAATTTCTGCAGTTATGGGAAGCTGTGTTGCGGGTGGTGCTTACTTGCCAATAATGAGCGACGAGGCTTTAATTGTTGATAAAACTGCTAGTATATTTCTTGCCGGAAGTTACCTTGTAAAAGCGGCTATTGGAGAATCTATAGACAATGAAACTTTAGGCGGAGCAACAACACATTGCGAAATTTCTGGAGTTACAGATTACAAAGCTAAAGACGATAAAGACGCATTAGATAAAATAAAATTTATTGTTGATAAAATTGGCGATTATGACAAAGCAGGTTATAGTAAAACCGAAGCTTTTCCGCCAAAAGAAAATGAAGATGATATTTTCGGAATTCTACCTAGAGAAAGAAACGCTCAATATGATATGTTAGAAATCATAAAACGTTTGGTAGACAATTCTGAATTTGAACAATATAAAGAAGGCTACGGAAAAACTATTTTAACTGGTTATGCCAGAATTGATGGTTGGGCAGTTGGTATTGTTGCCAATCAACGTAAGTTGGTAAAAACGCAAAAAGGAGAAATGCAATTTGGTGGCGTAATCTATAATGATTCTGCAGATAAAGCTACCCGTTTTATTGCCAATTGTAATCAGAAAAAAATTCCGTTGGTTTTTTTACAAGACGTTACTGGGTTTATGGTAGGCTCAAAATCAGAACACGGAGGCATAATAAAAGATGGTGCTAAAATGGTAAACGCTGTTAGTAATTCTGTGGTTCCTAAATTTACAGTTATTATTGGAAATTCTTACGGAGCAGGTAATTATGCCATGTGTGGTAAAGCTTACGACCCAAGATTAATTGTTGCGTGGCCAAGTGCAGAATTAGCCGTTATGAGCGGAAATTCTGCCGCTAAAGTATTGTTACAAATAGAAAAAGCTTCTTTATTAAAAAAAGGAGAAGAAATAACCCCAGAAAAAGAAGCGGAGTTATTCGACAAAATAAAATCGCGTTACGACAAACAAATTTCTCCATATTATGCAGCTGCAAGAATATGGACAGATGCAGTTATTAATCCCTTAAAAACTAGAGATTGGATTTCTATGGGAATTGAAGCTGCAAACCACGCTCCTATTACAAAACAATTTAATATGGGAATTTTACAGGTTTAAAATAGACTTCTTTATTCGATTTGTCACGCTGTAAATGTCTCTTACAAATTGAAAAAAGAGGCTTACATCATAAAATCTAAAACAATAAAGTTTAGTTCCAATTGATGATTATTATCATAATTAGACATCTTCTTATCTTATATTTTTGCAATATAATTTATAAAGATGAGCAAAGCTATTTATGTTGTCGCAGTAGAATCTAACAGTGGTAAATCTTTGGTATCATTAGGTCTTTTAAGAATGATGTTAACCAAATCTTCTAAAGTAGGTTATTTTAGACCTATTATCAACGAAGTTGAAAACAGTACTATTGATGATCATACCAATACTGCCATTAATTTTTTTAATCTAGATATCGAATACGATGAATGTTATGCCTACAAGCAAAACGAAGTTGTAGAACTTTTAAGCGAAGGAAAAGCAGAAGAAGTAATACATAATGTCATTAAAAAATATAAAAAACTAGAAGCCAAATACGATTATGTTTTGGTAGAAGGTACAGATTACTCTGGTGATGGTGGTTTTACAGAATTAGATGTAAACTTAATGATTGCCAAAAACTTGGGCATTCCTGCATTAATCGTAGGGTCTGGAAATGGTAAGAAAAAGAAAGATTTTGTAAACACCATGCAACTTACTTATAAAGCTTTTATAAGAAAAGAAGTAGATGTTATTGGTATTATTGCCAACAAAATTGAAGCAGAAGAAATAGATTATATAAAAAAAGAACTACAAAAAAGTTTTCCAGAAAACTTACAAATAGATATCATCCCTAAAATAGATTTTTTAGCGTTTCCAACAGTAAGAGAGGTGTTGCAAGCTTTAAATGGAAAGGTTTTATTTGGAGAACAGTTTTTAGACAATGCTATTGGAAGTTATAGTACTGGTGCTATGCAATTACGTAACTATTTAACAAGAATTAGAGAAAATGCTTTAGTAGTTACTCCTGGAGATAGAGCAGATATTATTTTGGGTGCCTTACAGGCAAATGCTTCTACAAACTACCCTAAAATTGCAGGTATTGTTTTAACCGGTTCCTTAATACCAGAAGAATCTATTACAAAACTTATTGAAGGTGTACAATCTACAGTACCTATTATTTCTGTAGAAGGAGGCACTTTTGGAATTACAAATAAAATTGGAGCTGTAAAATCTAAAATTTATGCTTCTCATGATAAAAAAATAGTATTATCATTAGATACTTTTGATACTTATGTTAATGCAGAAGGATTAACAACCACCCTTACCTCTTACAATTCAGATAAGTTAACACCAAGTATGTTTCAATACAACCTATTGCAAAAGGCAAGGGCTTATAAAAAACATATTGTTTTACCTGAAGGTGATGATGAAAGAATTATTACTGCTGCAGCACGTTTACAATTATTAAATATTGTTGATTTAACTTTATTAGGAGATAGAAACACCATTCAGTTAAAATGTGATCAAATAGGATTACAGATAGATTTGGATAAAATAAATATTTTAAACCCAGAAGATTCTATTCATAATGATGCTTTTGAAAAAACATTATATGAAGCTCGTAAGCATAAAGGAATGACAGAAACAGCTGCTAAAGATTTAGTAACTGATGTTTCTTATTACGGAACTCTAATGATTATGAACGGATTGGCAGACGGAATGGTATCTGGTGCAGTACATACAACAATGCACACCATAAAACCTTCTTTACAATTAATTAAAACAAAACCCGGAGTTTCAGTGGTATCTTCTGTATTTTTTATGTGTTTATCAGACCGAGTTTCTGTAATGGGAGATTGTGCTGTAAACCCGAACCCTAATGCAGAACAGCTAGCAGAAATTGCCATTTCTTCGGCACAATCTGCAGAAGCTTTTGGTATAGAAGCTAAAATTGCCATGTTATCTTATTCTTCTGGAAGCTCTGGAAAAGGTGAAGAGGTAGAAAAAGTAAGAAAAGCTACAGCAATTGTTAGAAGCCTACATCCAGAATTAAAAATTGAAGGTCCTATTCAATATGATGCAGCAGTAGACATGTCTGTTGCAAAAACAAAAATGCCAGATTCTGAAGTAGCAGGACAAGCATCTGTTTTAATATTTCCAGATTTAAATACAGGAAACAACACTTACAAAGCCATACAAAGAGAAACAGGAGCTTTGGCTATTGGCCCAATGCTACAAGGATTAAACAAACCCGTAAACGATTTAAGTAGAGGTTGTACCGTAGAAGATATATTTAATACTGTTTTATTAACAGCAATACAAGCACACCAAGGATAATATGAATATTTTAGTTTTAAATGCAGGCTCTTCTTCTTTAAAGTATCAATTGATAGAAATGCCCTCTCAAAGAGTAAAATGTGTCGGTTTAATTGAAAGAATTGGTATGGAAGATGCCATTTTTACACACGAAAAAGATACTGAAAAACAATCAGAAGTTACTCCAATTATAAATCACGAAATTGGTTTACAAAAAATTGCTAAAACTTTATTAGACCAAAAAATTGGTGTTATCAACTCTGTTGATGAAATTAAAGCGATTGGACATAGAGTTGTTCATGGAGGAAGTAAGTATAGTAGCACAGCAATAATTACAAAAGAAGTTAAAAAAAACATTAGAGATATATTTGATTTAGCTCCTTTACACAATCCTGCACACTTAACAGGTATAGAAGTTGCCGAAACTATTTTTACATCTGCAAAACATTTTGCTATTTTTGATACCGCATTTCATCAAACAATGCCCAAAGAAGCATATCAATATGCAATACCTAATACTTATTTAAACGATTATAATATTAGAGCTTATGGTTTTCATGGCACAAGCCATAAATACGTTTCAGAAAAAGCCATCGAATTTTTAAATAAAGATGCTTCTAAAATTATTACCATTCACTTAGGTAATGGTTGTAGCATGGCAGCTGTTAAAGATGGTAAATGTATAGATACCTCAATGGGGTTTTCTCCTACAAATGGATTAGTTATGGGAACTAGATCTGGAGATATTGACCATTCTGTTATTTTCTTTTTAATGAAAAAACTCAATAAAACGGCAGATGAAGTAAATAATTTATTACAAAAAGAATCTGGTATGAAAGGTTTAACTGGTTTTTCTGATTTACGAGAAATTGAAGAAAATGCAGGTAATGGTAACGAAGACTGTATAAACGCTTTAAAATTAGCTAGCCATAGAATTAAGAAATTTATTGGTGCTTATGCTGCCGTTTTAAATGGTTTAGATGCTATTGTTTTTACTGCCGGAATTGGAGAAAACTCTAGTTTAATGAGACATCTATCTTGTTGTAGTTTAGACTTTTTAGGCATCGAATTAAACAATTCTAAAAACGAAATTCGTTCTAAAGAAATAAGAGAAATTCAATCAAAAACATCTAAAGTTAAAATTTTAGTAATACCTACTAACGAAGAATTAGAGATTGCAAAACAGACTTATCAACTTATAAAATAAATAAAAAAGCATTTTTGAGTAAATAACTCAAAAATGCTTTTAAAAAGTTAAAATAAATTTAGTTTTTAATAATTCTTTTACTAGCAATTTTACCATCTTTAGTATGTACTTTTAACAAATAAATTCCTTTTGCTAAATTAGTTACATTCAGTTCTCGTTTATTAGAAGAAAGTAATTTTTTTCCTAAAACATTATACACTTCTACCTTTTCTATATCTGAACTTGCAGTATCAATTGTAACAATACCATTTGTAGGATTTGGATATGCTTCAAAACTTAAAGTAGCAAAATCACTTATGCCCGCAGTAGCACCCCCATAATAGTAAGTAGTTCTATCACTGTTTGTATAGCTAGATGTTAAGATTTTATTTATATAAGGATTCCCAGTAAACAAATAATCTAAACCAGTTCTATCTATAAAAGGATGTGTAAAAGAAGACATTAATTTAGAAGTGTCAAAAGTAACAGTCTCATTACTTCCAACAACCCAAGAACCTCCATCTATATAGGAGTTTTTCTCATTTATAACGTTTCCGTTTACATCATATGTATATTCAGTTTTTTCCTCGTCAACATACGTGGTACCATTCCATATTTTGGTTAAATCTATTAATAATCTATTATTTGCATCATAGTTAAAATTTCTAATATCCGATTTCACATAAGCTGTTCCGTTCCAATCTTCGAATGTAACTTGAGAAATTTTATTATTAGCATTGTAAGTTATTAAAGATTTATCTTCTAAAACCCAAGTAGTTCCATCCCAATTGTAACCATAACCTTCATCTATATTATTGTTAGCATTGTAGGCAAGGGAAAATTTATATGATTTTTCCCATGCCGCATTATTCCATTCATAAGAAATACTTTCGACAATCTTACCATTACTATTGTAAGAATACTCAGTCTTATCATCGTTTTTATAACTATTGGTATCTGAATCCCAATTTTCTTCAATCTCTATTGATAGCTTATTACCTGAACTGTATACATAACTATATCTATCTTGCTTTAACCAAACTGAATTTAACTGATCCCAGTAATCATATAATTCAGTTACTAGATTGCCACTTGTATCATAACTATAAACCTGCTTTGAACTGTTAATCCAACTATTATCAATCATCGACTCTGATAGTGATGAGGTTAATTTCGTTTGCGCAAACAAAGAAATAGTTAAAAATGTAAAAATTAAAAAAGTAGTTTTTTTCATATTGTAGTGTTTTTAAGGTTTAACATCAAAATTAAAAAAACTAGTTTAAAAAAATATACCTAGTAATAGGTATATTTTTTAAATTCCTTGGCTAAAAAATTGTGAAACAACTTGCTAATTTTTACATTTGTATTTATACATATTTTAAAAACAATCATTAGAAATGGGTAGAGCATTCGAACTTAGAAAAGGGCGTAAAATGAAACGATGGTCAGCAATGGCAAAAACTTTCACCAGAATTGGTAAAGACATTGTAATGGCTATTAAAGATGGTGGTCCAAATCCTGATTCTAATTCTAGGTTAAGGGCAGTTATGCAAAATGCAAAAGCTGCAAACATGCCTAAAGACAATGTAGAAAGAGCTATAAAAAAGGCAACAGATAAAGATACTGCAAATTATAAAGAAGTTCTTTTTGAAGGGTATGCACCTCACGGAATAGCGCTTGTTATAGAAACTGCAACAGATAATAACAACAGAACAGTAGCCAATGTAAGATCTGCTTTTAATAAGTGTGATGGAAATTTAGGTACTTCTGGTTCCGTTATTTTTATGTTTGATCATGTTTGTACTTTTACCCTTAAAAAGGAAGATATTGACATCGATTTAGAAGATTTAGAATTAGAACTTATCGATTTTGAAGTTGAAGAAGTTTTTGATGACGAAGAAGGAATTATCATTTATGCTCCTTTTGAGCAATTTGGAGCAATACAAACTTACTTTGAAGAAAATAGTACAGAAATTTTATCTTCTGGGTTCGAAAGAATTCCAACAACTACAACTAAATTAAATGAAGAGCAACAGGCAGATGTAGAAAAACTTCTAGAAAAGTTAGAAGAAGATGATGATGTACAGAATGTATTTCATTCTATGGTAATGTAAAAGATAAGATTAGTGTTAGATAATTATAAAGTGACTTTTAATAAAAAGAAGGGTCTTATATAATGAAGGGGTCTTAACAGATACTTCTAACAAAAATCAAAAAAAGAAGCCAGCGCCCTAACAGCGCTGGTTTTATTTTATATGCTTTTTAATAATAGCATTAAACGTTTCTTGTTCCTCTAAAAAAGAGGTTTGAATTCCTAAAAAAGAGAGTTCTTCTAGTCTACTTTCTAAACGAACATAATCTTTTTCTGTTGTTAAGATTAACTTATTAGAAGACTCTAAATCAACATATTTACCTTTAATTATTGCTATTTCTTTATCTGTAAAATGATGATGATCTGGAAATTTTAAATGTTTAAATTTTACATTATTTTCATCTAAAAAAGATAAAAGTGGTGTTGGGTTTGCAATTCCTGTAATTAATAAAACTTCATAGTCTTTTAAGTCATCCATTAAAACGTCTGAGTTTCCTGAAATTTTATCATCATAAGAAATAGTGGTGAAAAAGACCTTTTTATGATACTTTTTTAATTTATTTTCAATTTTATTTTTAGAAATTTTATCTAAACTTATTGGACATTTAGTTACCAAAATTATATCTGCTCTTTTTGCTCCTCGCCTACTTTCTCTTAGATTTCCTGTAGGTAATAAAAAATCATCGGTAAATAAATCATCATATTTTGTCAATAAAATATAAAAACTGCCTTTTACTTTTCTATGTTGATAGGCATCATCTAATAAAATTACTTCCGGTGAATTCTCTTTAATTAATTTAGAAATTCCTGCAACTCTATTTGCATCTACAGCAACATCAATCTTAGAAAACTTTTTAAAGTACTGTAAAGGTTCATCACCAACATCTTCCGCAGAATGCGAGTCATTTAACAACACATAACCTTCCGTCTTACGTTTGTACCCTCTGCTTAAAACAGCTGTCTTAAAATGGTCTTTAAGTAAGCGAATTAAGTATTCTATTTGTGGAGTCTTACCTGTTCCGCCAACACTTAGGTTACCAACAACAATTACAGGTATCTTAAACGAGGTTTGCTTAAAAATGCCAATTTCGAAAAAGAAATTACGAACACTCGTTACCACATCATAAATGATGGTAAATGGAAATAATAAAAAACGTAGAAATTTCATTGATACGAAAATAGTCAGGTTATACGTGTTAAAAAAGAAAAAGATACAAATTTAAATGATTCACCTTTTTTATTAATCTTTAATCGCAGGGCGATAGCCAAGGGTTTAATTCCCCCGAGGCTTGCCTCGAAATGAAAAAACATGTTTCGGAAGCATACCTCGTACCCTTGGGTCGAGGTTGTTGATTTTTTACGAGTTAGTATTTTTTTGAAGCAAAACTGAATAACATAAATTTCATTATACTTAGTTATATCTAAAAATAAGTATAATTAGTATCTAAAAAGCAACGCATTTTTATGGATTGATGAACGGAAAATGTTAACTTTGGTTTTCGATACAATTTTAATTTATGATTATAAAAGATATCACCAATTATTTAGAAGAATTAGCTCCTTTAAATTATGCTGAAGATTTTGATAATGTTGGTTTATTAGTTGGCAACTACAATACTACGGTTTCTGGAGTTCTAGTAACTCTAGATACTTTAGAGGAAACGGTAGATGAAGCAATTGCTAAAAATTGTAATTTAATTGTAAGCTTTCATCCTATTATTTTTGGTGGTTTAAAAAAACTAAACGGTAACTCGTATGTAGAACGTGTGGTTTTAAAGGCGATAAAAAATGACATTGCCATTTATGCAACACATACTGCTTTAGATAATTCTAAAAACGGAGTTTCTGCAAAAATGTGTGAAGTTTTAGGTTTAGAAAATACAGAAATTTTAATTCCTAAAAAAGGGATCATAAAAAAACTGACTACTTATGTTCCTTCTAAAAATGCCGAAGAATTAAGAAAGCTTCTTTTTGCTGCAGGTGCCGGAAGTCTTGGTAATTATGATAATTGTTCTTTTAGTACTTTGGGAGCATCGACCTATAAAGGTAACGAAAACTCAAATCCGACTTTAGGAGAAAGAGGCATAGATCATACCGAAAAAGAAACTCAAATTTCTGTAGTTTTTGAAAGCAAATATGAGGCTGCAATTTTAAAAGTTTTAAAAAGGAATCATGAGTATGAAGAAGTTGCTTACGAGTTACTTACAACAGAAAATGTTTATCAGGATATTGGTATGGGAATGATTGGTGAGTTGCCCGAAGAAATGGATGAAAAAGCGTTTCTCTTATATCTAAAGAAAACAATGCAAACCGATTGTGTGCGTCATTCTAACATGATCAATAAAAAAATAAAAAAAGTAGCTGTTTTAGGCGGATCTGGTAGTTTTGCCATTTCTAATGCAAAAAGAGCTGGTGCAGATGCATATGTTAGTGCAGATTTTAAATATCATGAGTTTTTTAAAGCTGAAAATAGTATTCTTTTAGCAGATATTGGGCATTATGAGAGTGAACAGTTTACAAAAAACCTTTTGGTAGACTATCTTACGAAAAAATTTAGTAATTTTGCAGTCATTTTATCAGAAAAAAGTACAAATCCTATATATTATATATAACCATGGCAAAGAAGAAAGAAATTTCGGTTGAAGAAAAATTAAGAGCTTTATACGATTTACAATTAATCGACTCTAGAATTGACGAAATTAGAAACGTTAGAGGTGAACTACCTTTAGAAGTTGAAGATTTAGAAGATGAAGTTGCCGGATTAAACACGCGTATTGCGAACTTAAATCAAGATGCAGCAAACTTAGAAACTGACATTAACAACAAAAAATTAGCTATTGAAGAGTCTAATGGGTTAATGAAAAAGTATGATGAGCAGCAAAAGAAAGTTAGAAACAACAGAGAATTTGACTCTTTATCTAAAGAAATTGAATACCAAGATTTAGAAATTCAATTAGCTGAAAAAAGAATTATAGAATACAAAGCAAAAATAGCTCAGAAAAATACAGTAATTGATGCTACTAAAGAAAAATTAGCAAAACAAGAAAAACATTTAAGCCATAAAAAAGCGGAATTAGATGCTATCTTAAAAGAAACTGAAAAAGAAGAAGAATTATTAGCAAAAAAATCTAATGAATTTTCTCAAACTTTAGACACTCACTTATTTTCTGCATATACTAGAATTAGAACTAAAGTTAAAAATGGTTTAGCTGTTGTTGCTATAGAACGTGGTGCTTCTGGAGGTTCTTACTTTACAATTCCACCTCAGGTACAATTAGAAATAGCTAACAGAAAGAAAATAACTATAGACGAACATAGTGGTCGTATTTTAGTTGATGCTGCTTTAGCTGAAGAAGAAAAATTAAAAATGGAAAAATTCTTTTCTTAATCTTTTCTTTTACATATAAAATCTTTAAAAAACTCGAAGCTTAATTGCTTCGAGTTTTTTGTTTTATAGCTAATTATTAAAAGACCTCATTTAAACCTTTATTATTTCTACCTAGGCAAAAAACCATTCTTGTTTAGAAACATAATTTGGTGATAATAAATAAAATGTTCTCATAAAAAAACTCGAAGCCAAAGCTTCGAGTTTTATATTTTTAAAGAGGTCTAAACAATTAGTAATCTAAACTCTTAATATAGCTTAACTTCTCTTTCCAAAGCGCTAAATCTACTTTAAATTCGTCTACTCTGTTTCTTACGTTTAGCACCAAAGGATTGTCTGCTTTTGCGTTAGAAAAGAAGCCTAAATTGTTTTCTAATTGCTGAATCTCTTTTACAACTTCATCTATTTTCTTTCTAACAAACATTTGTTCAGAATCTAATTTTCTAACATCATTATCTGCTGCTAAACTATCTACAACATGTGTAAATTTTAACATAGCAACTTCGTTCTTATCTAAATCTAAACCTCCAAGAGCTCTGTCTATTAATTTATTAAATTTACCATCTATATGTCTTGCATTTCTTGGCAAAACACCTAAATTTCTCCAATTATTTATAATTTCGAAGATTTCATCCTTGGTTGGCGCTGTTAATTCTTTTACAGTTTCTAAAAATGCTTTTTTAGCGTCTACAACCTCTTGTTGTTCTTTGTTTAAAGAGTTTTTTTGATCGTGATATCTATCAAAATAATGGTTACAAGCGGCTTTAAAACGTTTCCAAATATCATCAGAAAATTTACGAGGTACATGACCAATTTTTTTCCAATCTGCTTGTATTTTCTTTAAAGTGTTTGTAGAAGATTCCCAATCATCACTTTCTTTTAAAGATTCTGCGAGTTCTATCAACTCCATCTTTTTCTTTAAATTCTCTTGTTGATCATTTTTTTCGTGTTTGTAAAAAACATTCTTAGCGCTATTAAATTTCTTTGTAGCTGCTTTAAATTTTTGCCAAACTTCTTCACTTTTAGAATACGGAAGTTTCCCTGCATTAAAATATTCTTGCCTTAATTCTTCTATATCTTTAATACTTTTCTGCCAATCGTTATGTGTTTTATTATTAGCAGTATCAAAAGCATTCAACTTTTCTACAACTACTAATTTCTTTTCTATAATTTCTTGGTATTTAGAGCGCATTTCTCTAAAATGATCATGTCTTCTATCATGAATCTTTTTAGTAGCAACACTAAATTTTTGCCAAATATCTTCTCTCATTTCTTGCGAAACAGGTCCAATATCTTCTTTCCAAATTTTGTGTAAGTCTTGTAATTCTTTAAAAGCAATATTTATATCAGCAACTTCTGCTAATGCATTTGCTTTTTCTATAATTTTTAATTTTTCTTCTAAATTATGTTTAAAATCTAAATCTCTAAAATCATTACTTAAGTGTAATAAATCATAAAAACGTTCTACATGATGATGAAATGTTTTCCAAGTATCATTGTAATGGCTTTTAGAAACAGGTCCAATAGTCCTCCAAGTATCTTGCAACTCTCTAAAACTTTTGTACATCGTTGCCGTATCTGCATTTTCAATTAAATCTTTTAATTGCTCTATAACAGAAAGTCTCTTATCTAAATTAGAAGATAACTGCTTATCTAAATCATTATAATGTGCATCACGCTGTTTTTTATATTCTGATAATAAGTTGTTATAATCAGTTTTTATAGGACTAGAAAATTGAAAATCAATAGAATTACCTCCTTCTTCTAAAAAGGCTGCTTTCTTTTCTGCTAATAAAGCTCCAAATTTTTGGTTAAAAGCACTTTTAATACCCTCAACTTGATTTTTAATTTTTTGAACAGGATTATCTGAAAGCGTATTTTTAAGTTCTGCAACTAAATCCTCTAAAGATAATTTTGAGTAATCTACCACGGTAGATTCGTCATCTTTAGCTGTATCTTTTTCTGCATCAACAGCAATAGAATTCTCTATTTCTTCAACAGCATCAACAGTATCATCAGACTTCTCTACAACTTCTTCTGCTTCAACTTTTAAAGTTTCACTCACAACTTCTACTACTTTCTTTTCCGTTTTATCAACGTTTTCTTCATTCTTTTCTAACATATCTACAATGTTTAAGGTCTTAATATAATACTACTATTATATATCTATAAAGATACTGACATCTAACTAAATCTACAAACTATCTAACCACTAAAATAATATAGATAATTTACTTTTTGGCGTTCCCTTGCAGGTCGGGCTTTACTTTACAATCTTTTTATTCATTCTTCATAAAAAGGATTTTCAATGCAATCCCTAACGCACTAACTTGCTATCAATAACTAAAAACAAGTAATTTTTTACCTTATTTATTAAGCTTTATTCCAAATTCTCCAAGATTCTTCTGCTTGCAATTGCAACATTTCATACCCATTTTTTATAACCGCTCCTTTTTCTTTTCCTTTGGATAAAAAAGTAGTCACTTCTGGATTGTAAATTAAATCATATAAAAGGTGATTTTCTGTAATAAATTGATACGGAATATCAGGACATTTATCTGTATTTGGTGAAGTACCAACTGGCGTAGAGTTGATAATTATTTGATACTTTTCCATAACCTCTTCCGTTACATCTTGGTAAGAAATTTCTTTTTTACCCTTCGGATTTCTAGAAACAAATTTAAATTTAATATCATTCTTTTTTAACGCGTAAGCAATTGCTTTAGAAGCACCACCTGTACCTAATATTAAAGCTCTTTTATGTTTTTTTGTTATCAACGGAAATATTGATTTTTCAAAACCTACAACATCAGAATTATACCCTTTTAAATTTCCTCTTTTGGTAAATTTTATGGTATTTACGGCACCAATTTCTTTTGCCGTTTTATCTAGCTTATCTAAATACTTCATTACGGCCTCTTTATAAGGAATGGTTACATTTATACCACCTAATTTTTCGCCACCTTGTTCAATAACACCAGGAAATTCTTCTATTTTCTGAAGATCAAAATTAACATAGCTGTGTTTTTTTAAGCCTAATTTTTCAAACTTTTCTGTAAAATAACCACGAGAAAAAGAATATTCAATATCTTTTCCTAATAACCCAAAAACTTTATTTTTTCTTTTGTCCATAAAAATCTATTACTAAAATTACCAAAACACCTACTACTATAAAAAATAGAGCAAACCAAGTTTGCGAAATTGAAAAATCAGGAACAAAACGTTCATAATTTTCAACAATTTGATTTCCTTTTTTATCAATTAAGTACGTTCCTTTTTCTTGCAAATAAATTGCTTTTTTCCAAGGCCAAACAATCCCTAAAGAACCTGTTATAAAACCTATAATCACTGCATTTACTATTTGATGCCAGCGTTTTAAAACATAGCCTAAAACATGACTTATAGAAACCAAACCAAATGCAGAACCTGCTGTAAAAACGCCAATTATTTTTAAATACCTTACTTTAACCGGATCAGACAACACTTTAAAATCGCCAGACAAAAGACTCGTAATTACATTAAATAAAACGTTTACAGAATCTACCAATAACAACACATAATTACCTAATAGAATTAAAATAAAAGACCCCGAAAGTCCGGGAAGTGTCATACCAGAAACCCCTATAATTCCACAAATAAATACAAACCAAAGGTTGTCATTTTCGGTTGCAGGTGTTAAAAAACTGATTCCTATACCTATGGAAGCACCAATAATTAAAGACAGGATATTTTTAAAATTCCAATCGCCAAAGTCTTTTCCTATATAGTAAATAGAGCCCAAAATCATCCCAAAAAACCAACTCCAAACATAGAGTTCAAAGTTTACTAAGAAATAATCTAACACTAAAGAAACACTAAAGTAACTAAAGATGCTTCCGCCCATTATTAAGAGCAGAAAAGAACCATTTACATATTGATAAAAACTTTTAAACCGACCATTTAGAAGCAACTTAAACGCTTTTAAATTTATCTTTCTAAATGAGTAAATTAATTCTTCATAAAAACCAAAAACGAAAGAAACAGTTCCACCAGAAACTCCAGGCACTTTATTTGCAGCGCCCATTGCTAAGCCTTTAAAAAAAAGGCTTAATTTCTGTAAAAAAGTTCTTTCAACAATCATTAAATTAATCCGTTCTTTGCTAAAATTTCTTTTGCTAAATTAATTTCTTTCATTTTGTCATCAAGTATGTCTTTAACGTGTTCTTCATAACTTTCTCGTTGATCTGAATTATATTTTTTTACAAGTAAACGATATGCCTTTTTTACATCAGCTTTTGATGTACTTTTATTTACACCTAATGCACTATAAGCTTTTTCAATAGAAATAGAATCAAATACATTATCATAATCGTAATCATCTTTTTCAGCTTTTTTATTTTCTTTTTCTAGCAATTCTTTTCCTTTATTCTGAACTGCTAATTTTTCCATTCCTAGAATAATTACAAAACCAACAACTGCCAATACAATTGCCATGGTTAATTCTGCATCTCCATTAAAAGAAAAAGGACTTACACTTTGTTGGTTAAATGGTACTTCTACTCCATGAGAATTTGTACGCCATGTTAATGTTTCTTTCCAAGGCCAAATTTTATTTAAAGAACCAATTATAAAACCGGTTAAAGCAGCTAAAGTTAAATTTTTGTAATGTTTAAACAACCATTTTAATACTCTAGAAAAGGTTAACAAACCAATAATTGCTCCTGCCATAAAAATTAAAATCGTTTTAAAATCTTTATTATTTAAAGCATCTAATACAGGCTTATAAGCTCCTAACAAAACCAAAATAAATGATCCTGAAATTCCGGGTAGAATCATAGCACATATTGCTATTGCACCCGCTATAAATATAAAAACTGGAGAAGAATTTTCTGAAACTAAAGGGTTTAAAGTGGTAATATAATAAGCCAAAAAAGCACCTGTAATTAAAAATACAAATGCAAGAATGTTCCATTTTGTAATTTGTTTGGCAATGTAAATAATACTAGCTAATACCAAACCAAAAAAGAAAGACCATAGTAAAACAGGCTCATTTTCTAATAAATATTTTATCGCTTTTGCCAAAGAAATAATACTTATAAAAATACCTAAAAATAAGGATGCTAAAAAGTTTCCGTTTAATTGTGTCCACGCTGCTTTAAAACCATCTTGTTTTAATGTTTTAAATAAACCAATATTTACGTTACTTATAGAACCTAGTAATTCTTCATATATACCAGAAATAAAAGCAATGGTACCTCCAGAAACTCCAGGTACTACATCTGCGGCTCCCATTGCCATTCCTTTTAAACCTATAACTAAATAGTCTTTTATATTTCTACTCATTTTATATCTCTTTTAAAAAAAACGAAGATAATAGAATTTTGAGAAAAACTAAGAAAAGAGACTTAATTTAACCGCTTCTTTATGTTGATGAAATTTAATTTACGCAATAGAAATTCATCATTATAAAGCCTAAAATTTATAGAAAGAATAAGTGGTTTAGATTCTTAGCGTACTCTTTATAAGATTTTTTATAAAAAAGAACTCCAAATTACATCACTAAAGAAAATTGAACCGTATTAATACTAATTTCCTAACCACAATACAGCTTATAAAATAGTCTAAAAAGCAATCTATGTTTTAGGATGCTTTGTTTAAAGCCAATTCCTTTTCAGCTCTTACTTTTAAAGAAATAGCGGCAATCACAAAATAAATAATTGTTAACAACCATAAATGATTCCATTCGTTTAAGACATCTACAAACGAAGCTTCCATTTGTGTTAATTTAACAAAACCATTCATACCGGCTGTAGACGGAATGATTTCTGAAATAAATTTATAAAAATTAGAAAATCCTTCAGCAGGAAAAGACAACCCACTTAACATTAATGACGGAATAGAAATCAATACTAAAAACACAATTGAATCTTCTCTTCTTTTAAAAAAAGAACTGATTGATATGCCTAAAAATACCACAGAAAATATATACGGAATTATAAATACATAAATAGATAGCAATGAAGAACGTACCGGAATGCCAAACAGCGTGTACACAACGCCAACTTGAACAGGAATAATAACAATATAAATTAAAGTATATAAACACGCTTTTGCTAATAAAACAGAGACTACGCCGCCTTTATGTAATATTCTTGGAAACTCTTTATGTGTAGATTTTGCTTCTCTTCTAGAACCACTTAAAAGACCAATTCCCATTAATAAAACTAATTGAATAATTAAGGCCGTTAACATTGGTATTAAATAAGTTGCATACCCAGAATTTGTATTAAACAAACTGGTAGATATTGCTTTTATAGGCGTATAATTTTTTTGAGCTTCATCAAAAGAAACACCTTTTGCCATTTCTTTTTTAATTGAAATTCCTGCGCTAAAATATCCGTTAACCTTAGTAACATCTCCTAAAACACGTTTATAAAACAACATATTAGCAGCATCAGAAAAGGTAGTAATTGTTGTTTGTCTACCGCTTCTAATATTATTTTCAAAATTCTTTGGTACAATAACAATTCCCTGTACATTTCTTGAGTAATAGGCTACTTTAGCAGCTTCTAAATCTGTAAATGTGGTTATTGTTTTTGTACCTTCTGTAGCAGCTAACATGGCAATATAATCTCTACTCATTCTAGTACCATCTTGGTTTACAATTGCTACCGGAACTTCTTTAATTATTTGGTTAGAATATATATATGTATACACCACCAAGATAATAAGGGTTACAGATAAAAAAGTGCTTACCACTGCTTTGTCCGATTTAATTCCATTCCATTCGGTAGCAAACGTATGTTTAAATGAGATGATTCCTTTGTAAATAAATTTATATAAATTTTTCATTTTTAAATACTGTGATTAAAGCTTCCTTTTAAAAACAATCTTTTTAATTTAAGCCAACTTATTGCAATTGGTACAATACATAAAACAACTAAAATAATGATTGATTTTAAAGAATAAAATACAGGAAATCCTCGTTGTGATTGATCTAATAATAATTCAAAGAAATGCGTAAATGGAAAAACCTGACTCAACCATTGCAATACTTCTGGCATTCCAAAAATAGGGAATGTAATTCCTGAAAAAGAAAGACTTACAGCACCAAATCCAGAACCAATTGTTAATGCTTCCCTAAAACTACCACTGATAGCAATAAAGAATAAAGCGAATGATTGATTTGCTAAAATCAATAAAAGCAAACCAACCAAAACTGTCATTTTACTTCCCAAAAACGGAAAATCTTGCCATACGTACATACTTAATAACGTAATAATACCTACCAACAAAAACCATACAGTATAAGGTAAAACTTTTCCTAAAATAATTGCTGATAAACGTCCATTTGTAATGTTCAATAACTTATTTCCTTTGCTATATTTTAAATCTGCTCCAAAACGGTAAATTGTAGTTAGCATGACAAATAACTGAAATAACATCGTTAAAAAACCTGTATTCAAATAATACGAATAGTTTGTAAATGGGTTTGACAACACATGATTACTCGCCAAAATAGGCTGATAATTCACCAATGCTTGTTGCATGGAAACTCCTTTTTTACGTTGTTTTTCGATATTTATACCTGCCGAAATTGTACCAATTACTTTTCTAAATGCTTTATACTCTAATCCTCCTGCCAATAATAAATTACTATTGTATTGATTGATGATATGTACTTGTTTTCCACTTTTTAAATCTGCTTCAAAGTTATTAGGAATTGTAATGACACCATACGCTTTTCCTAAACTAATTAATGCTTCTCCTTTATGCTGATCTAAAGGAAAAAAACCAATTTTAATCTCTGGCGCAGCATCTAACTGAGCAATTACATTTCTAGATGTTGCCGTATGATCTAAATCTACCACAGCAACAGGTAAATCTCTCGCAACACCTTCACTTAAAAGCGTATTGAAAAACAAAATGGACACAAATGGTAGTATTATTGCAAGAATAAAAGACGACTTACTGTTAAACAACAGTGCTATCTCTCTTTTTGCAATCCGTAAAGAGGGTTTCATTTTACTCATTAAATTGAGAATAATCAATTAAAATACTCATTCCAGGTCTTAAATCTACCTCTTTTGTAACTGGCATCGCTTTAATTTCAAAAGTTCTAATATCAAAATCTCCGGTAGCCTTTGTTGCACTCCAAGTAGCATAATCTCCTAAAGCAGCCACATAGTAAATTTTAAATTGTACTTTTTTATTCTTTAAAGCAGGAATCGTTGCTTCAAAAATGCCTTCTTTTTTAAAGTTGAAAAGACTGGTTTCTTTAATATTTAAAATGGCGTAACTATTTGTTAAATCTACCAAATGAACCACCGGATAACCTGCTCCTATTAACTCTCCTTCTTCTGGTAAAAAATTAAGAACTTCTGCATCTATTGGTGCAATAATATTACGTTCATTTTTATAACCTTCTAATTCCGTTAAAGCGCCATCTGCTTGTTTTACCATAGCTTTTGCAGCATCTATATCTTCATTTCTAGCGCCTTTCATTGCCATCTGATACATGCTTAATGCTGCTTCCTGATCCTTTAAAGCAACTTCTTTTTTGGCAAATATTTCATCTCGTTTTTGTTCAGAAATTACGCCGTCTTTAAATAAGTTTGCCATACGAGTATATGTTTTATTCATTACATTGGCAGCTGCAGTCGCTTTTTCATAAACACTTTTGGCAGCTCTAATTTCTTCTAGTCTTGCGCCATTTTGTGCTTTATTTTTTTGAGCATTTGCAGCATCTCTTAACGCCAAAGCTTGTTGCTCTTTTGCCATAATTTCTGGACTTAAAAGCGTTGCTAATAATTGCCCTTTTTTAACACTTTGTCCTTCTTTAACTTCAAAAGAATTAATTCGTGTAGGTATTTTAGACGATAAATAAATTTCTTTAGCTTCTATTCTACCTTGTAAAATAACGGATTTAGGTTTTGTTAAGAACCACACACCTGTAAGTACGATAATTGAAATAATTACCACACCTATTAATGACTTTATAAATTTTGGATTTCTCATTTTAATATTAATTTTGATTTAAGAAAGAAGCTGTTTTTCCTGTAAGCACCATTAACTCTCCGTAAGCTACATTGTACTCGTATAAGGCTTTTATTTTATGTAATTTAATTTCTGATAATTTTAAAGTTGCATCCACAACCTCTAAAGAAGTTCCCGTTCCTTCTTCAAAAGCACGAGTTCTCATAAACTTTAACCTATTTGCCAAGGCTTCATCGGTATTTAAACTTTCATACTGCTCCAATTCCTTTTGCATGGTATTGTACAATTTTTCTGTATACGTTGTTAAATTTAATCGTGCTTGCCTGTCTATTTCTTCTACTTGAGAAATTTTATATTTAGATGCTTTTACTTTATGTTCTCTTTGAAAACCGTTAAACAATTCCCATTCTACACCAACACCAACAAACCATTTTGTATCTACTAAAGGTAAATTATCTTTCCAAAGAATGTATTTTCCAGAAACACCAACCTTCGGAAAATAATCACTATTTTCTACCTGTACTCCTACTTTTGCTAACTCATAATTTTTTTCAATAATTTTTAACTGTTCATTTGCACTCAGCATATCATTAGTAAACTCTTGCAAAGGTTTTACAATGGTTGGTTCTTTAAAATCACTGCTAAAATCAGAAATGGTATTTACTCCTATTAGGTTTTGAACAGCTGTTGTAGCTAAATCAACATCTTTTTTAGCACCTAGCAATTCCCTATTTGCATTAGACAGCGCTACTTTAGCATTTAATGTTTCTACTTCCGGAATGATACCGTTTTCGAAAAACTTCATTGCTTGGTTGTTATGTAACAAAATAACATTGTAAACTTCTTCCCTTAACTGCACAGCTTCTTTGGCTAATTTTAACTTAAAAAAGTAATTTATTAGTTGTACCGTTAATTGATCTTCCTTTATTTTATGCTTTGTTTCAGACAATGCTAATTTTATTTCTGATGCTTTATTGGCTGCATTTATTTTTCCTCCAGCATAAATAGGCATCGATATATCTGCAGTTGCAAAACCCAAGTTTTGTTCTTGCAACGTAAAATCCCAACTACCTAAAACCGCAGCAGGATCTGTAATACCTAATAAACCACCTACCTTATTTCTTTGCTCATTTAAATCTGCCGAAATATCTTTATCTAAATGCATATAAGTACCAGAAACACCTACCGTTGGCAAACGCAACCCTTTTGTAGCTTTATGCTCTTCTTCCATGGCTTTTACTTCAAAGCTAGATGCTTTTACATCTCCATTTTTAGACAACATTAAATCGTATGCTTGCCTTAATGTAATATCTTGTGCATTTGTAAACGTTGATAGAAAACACAAAATACAGGAGAATAACACTCCTCTTTTATTCAATTTCATTGGTTTAAATTTTAAATTGACATTCATTTATTTTAAAATTTTCATAATATTATCCGTTAATTTCTCTACATCATGTATGGTTACTTCTTGTTCTCCAAAAATATTTTTTCGAGTAAAATTGATGTAGTCTACCGCATAGACTAAAATGTGATAATGCAATTGATAAACCGTTATATCTTTTGAAATCTCTCCAGATTTGATACCAATTTTTTTTATACCCTGCATTAATGCTGCACTTTGTTCCTTAATAATTTCTGATGCAAAAAAGTTTTCATTATGCAGTAATAGGTAAAAAAATTTTGATGTATTTGGCTCATTCAGAAAGTAAGTTACTCTATTTCTAATAAACTCTTCTAATAATGGCCTAATACTATTGGGATTTAAGGTTAATAAAAATTCTAATTCTTTATATAAAGAATTTACTTTATCATGATACAATTCATTTATTAAATCTTGTTTACCAGCATAAGTTCTATATAAATACCCACCACTTACGTTTGCTTTTTTAGCAATCATAGCAATAGTAGTTGCTTCAATTCCATTTTCTACGATGGTATGCATAATAGCTTCTTTAATTCTCGCTATTTTATCTTCATCAATTTTACGTGCCATAGTATCTCTTTTTTTGAGCATACAAATTTATGAATAAATGTTCATTCATTTATTATTTATCTATTATTTTTTATTTTTATTATAACGAGTCATACAGGCATTAATATTAAAAAAGGAACATCTACAAACGGAAAATTGATATAATCATAAAATATAAGCACAAAAAAAAGCACTCATTTTACTGAAATATATCAGTAAAAATGAGTGCTTTTAAATATCTAATAGATGTATTTACTTATTCAAATACATTTTACGCCTCGCATATAAATCATAAAATTGATCGTCTTTTAAACTATCAATAAACAAGATGCTTTCTCCTGTCGATTTCATTTCTGGTCCTAGTTTCTTATCTACATTAGGAAACTTGTTAAAAGAAAATACAGGTTGTTTAATTGCAAAACCTTCTAATTGAGGGTTAAAATTAAAGTCTGTAACTTTATTGTGGCCTAACATTACTTTAGTGGCATAATTTACATACGGTTCTTTGTATGCTTTTGCAATAAAAGGTACCGTTCTAGAGGCTCTTGGGTTTGCTTCAATAATATACACAATATCATCTTTAACAGCAAACTGAACATTTATTAAACCAACTGTTTTTAATTCTGTTGCAATGGTACGTGTATGATCTTTAATTTGTTGCAAAACAAATTCACCTAAATTAAAAGCTGGTAAAGTTGCATTAGAATCTCCAGAGTGAATTCCACAAGGTTCTATATGCTCCATAATACCAATAATATATACATTACCATCTGCATCACAAATTGCATCTGCTTCTGCTTCTATTGCGCCATCTAAATAATGATCTAACAATAATTTATTACCAGGCATTCTACCTAATAAATCTACTACATGTTTTACTAAATCATCTTTGTTAATCACAATTTTCATTCCTTGCCCTCCTAAAACATAAGAAGGTCTTACCAAAATTGGAAAATTTAATTCATCTGCTAAAACCAAAGCTTCATCAGCTGTTTCTGCAATACCATATTCTGGAAAAGGAATTTTATTATCCTTTAACATTGCAGAAAATCTCCCTCTATCTTCTGCTATATCTAAAGCTTCAAAAGAGGTACCTATAATTTTTATTCCGTATTTGGTTAACTTTTCAGCTAATTTTAATGCGGTTTGTCCACCTAATTGCACAATAACTCCTTCTGGTTTTTCATGACGAATAATGTCATAAATATGTTCCCAAAAAACAGGCTCAAAGTATAATTTATCTGCGGTATCAAAATCGGTAGAAACCGTTTCTGGGTTACAGTTAATCATAATGGTTTCGTAACCACATTCTGCAGCCGCTAAAACACCATGTACACAACAGTAATCAAACTCAATTCCTTGTCCAATTCTATTTGGTCCAGAACCTAAAACAATTATTTTCTTTTTATCAGTTACAATACTTTCGTTTGCAATGATAATTTCTCCGTCTGCTGTTTCAATCTCGTTTTCGAAAGTTGAATAGTAATAAGGAGTCTTTGCTTTAAATTCTGCTGCACAAGTATCAACTAATTTAAAAACACGTTGTACTTTTAGCTCTTCTCTCTTGGTATATACTTGACTTTCTAAACAACCCAACATGTGTGCTATTTGTCTGTCTCCGTATCCTTTTTGTTTTGCTTCTAATAATAATTCTCTACCAAGAGTTTCTATTGTATAGGTAGAAATTTCTTTTTGAAGTTGAAATAACTCTTCATATTGTTTTAAATACCACATGTCTATTCTTGTGATATCATGAATCTGAGTTAAAGGAATTCCCATTGCAATTGCATCATAAATAGCAAAAACACGGTCCCAACTTGCGTAGGTTAATTTTTCTATAATTTGGTTGTAGTCTGTGTAGCCTTTTCCGTCTGCACCTAAACCATTTCTTTTAATCTCTAAAGATTGCGTTGCTTTGTGTAATGCTTCTTGAAAAGATCGTCCAATTCCCATTACCTCACCAACAGATTTCATTTGTAAACCTAAAGTTCTGTCTGACCCTTCAAATTTATCAAAATTCCAACGAGGTATTTTTACAATTACATAATCTAACGTTGGCTCAAATAAAGCGGATGTAGATTTTGTAATTCCATTTTCTAATTCGTCTAATGTATACCCAATTGCTAATTTTGTAGCAACTTTTGCAATAGGATATCCTGTTGCTTTAGACGCTAAAGCGGATGAACGAGATACACGAGGATTAATCTCGATAGCAATAATATCTTCTTTTTCATCTGGTGAAACGGCAAACTGCACGTTACATCCACCTTCAAAATCTCCAATAGAACGCATCATTTTAATAGACATGTCTCGCATTTTCTGATATGTTTTATCAGAAAGTGTCATTGCAGGTGCTACGGTAATAGAATCTCCAGTATGAATTCCCATAGGATCCATATTTTCGATAGAACAGATAATAACAACATTATCGTTTTTATCACGTAGTAATTCTAATTCGTATTCTTTCCATCCCATCATCGCTTTGTCAATCATCACCTCATGTATTGGTGATGCTTCTAAACCGAAACTTAAAAGTTGGTCAAAATCTTCTGCTTTGTAAACAATAGAAGCTCCTGCCCCACCTAAAGTGTAAGAAGAACGAATTACTAAAGGAAAACCAAATTCTTGTGCAATTTCTTTTCCTTTTAAAAATGAAGTTGCTGTTGCTTGCGGTGCCATTGGCACATCAATCTTTAGCATTAACTCTCTAAATTGTTCTCTGTCTTCAGTAATATTAATGGCATCAATGTCTACACCAATTAATTTTACATTAAAATCTTCCCAAATTCCTTTGTCATCTGCCTCTATACATAAGTTTAATGCAGTTTGACCACCCATTGTAGGTAAAACAGCATCAATTTGAGGATGCTCTTTTAAAATTTGAATGATTGATTTTGTTGTTAAAGGCAACAAGTAAATATGATCAGCCATAGAAGGGTCTGTCATAATTGTTGCAGGGTTCGAGTTAATTAAAATAGTTTCAATTCCATCTTCCCTTAAAGAACGTAAAGATTGTGAACCAGAATAATCAAATTCACACGCTTGTCCAATTACAATTGGTCCAGATCCAATAATTAAAACTGATTTGAGGTCTTTTCTTTTTGGCATTGTAAGTTGTTGTGTTGTTTAGTTTTACAAAAATAGTTAGTGCTTGGGTATAAAAAAAGGCATTACTTAAAAAAGTAACACCTTATATATTAACAAATGTCAATCATTTATTTTTTATGTCTAGTTTCAGTAGAAACAGAAATTTTCTTTCTTCCTTTTGCTCTTCTACGAGCCAACACCTTTCTACCATTAGCAGAAGCCATTCTTTCCATGAAACCATGTTTATTTCTTCTCTTTCTCTTTGACGGTTGGTAAGTTCTTTTTGGCATTATCTGTATTTTTAAATGTCTTCTATTATTATTTTACTGCTTTAAATTCTACTCTTTTAAAGCGTTGGCAAATATACAACTGTTTTTATTTATGGCAAACACTATTTTAAAAAAAAATGAAAATTTATTTAATTCTTCTAAAAATCCTTTTAAAACACTTTTTTACTAGCTGTTCCTCACTCTTATAAGTTGCTATTCTGGTGTCGTTTTCATAACTATTGGTATCAAAATTAAAGTTGTCATCGTCATAAATAGCACCTTTACAACTCATTTCTATAAAAACATTGTTGTTTTTAATATCAAAAATCTTAACAAATACAACGGCTCCACCAAGAACACCAGATCTGTATTTTAAAGAATCGTATTGTGGGTCCTTAGATTTATTAATTAAATCTGGACTTAATATTTTAGATAGCACAATATAATCTAAATCTGTTGTTTGTTGTAAAAGTGCAATATTTTCTTTTGTAAGGTTATATTCTATAGCAAAAGGAATAATTATTTTATTATCTGAAGTTCTATAATTTTCTCTAGTAAAAGTGTTACCTCCTACTTTCTTTGAGAAAAATTCTAATAATTGCTCATTATAAGCATCACCACTAAACGAATTATAGTTTAGTTGGGTTGTACTTAATAAATAGCTTGCATTTTTATGATAGTCTAATTGCGTATTAAACCATAAATTTTCTAAACTAAAATTTGCAGATTTACGCTGAAATACTTTTGGGAAAAGAATTGCACAACTAGAAAGCAATAAAACACTTAATAAGAGTAGGTATTTTTTCAAAATTCAGATTTTTATTTTAACAAATCAAAAACTATTCCATTTACATCTATTTTAAATAGAAGAAATAATAAAAATAAATACCTCTTTTTATTTGCCATAAATCTTAGAGTTAGTATTTTTGCGCAAACCTAAGAATACCATGAGTAACACTAAATACGTTTTTGTCACAGGAGGCGTAACTTCATCACTTGGAAAAGGAATAATAGCTGCTTCTTTAGCCAAACTATTACAAGAAAGAGGCTTTTCTGTAACCATACAAAAATTAGATCCGTACATTAATATAGATCCAGGAACCCTAAACCCTTATGAACATGGCGAATGTTATGTTACAGATGATGGTGCAGAAACCGATTTAGATCTTGGTCATTATGAACGTTATTTAAACATACCAACTTCTCAAGCAAACAATGTTACAACTGGTAGAATATACCAATCTGTAATAAACAAAGAGCGTAAAGGAGAGTTTTTAGGAAAAACGGTACAAGTAATTCCTCATATTACAGACGAAATTAAACGTAGAATTCAAATTTTAGGTGAAACCGGAGATTACGATATTGTAATTACAGAAATCGGTGGAACTGTTGGTGATATTGAATCTTTACCTTACGTAGAGTCTGTAAGACAACTATTATGGGAAAAAGGAGAAGAAAATGCCATTGTTATACATTTAACATTAGTGCCATTTTTAGCCGCTGCAGGTGAGTTAAAAACAAAACCTACACAGCACTCTGTAAAAATGTTAATGCAAAGTGGTGTGAGTCCAGATATTTTAGTGTGTAGAACAGAGCATGAAATTTCTGACGACATTAAACGTAAATTAGCATTGTTCTGTAACGTAAAACAAGCAGACGTTATACAATCTATAGATGCAGAAACTATTTATGATGTGCCTAATTTAATGTTAGAACAAGGTTTAGATACCGTTGTTTTAAATAAATTAAAACTATCATCTAAAGGAGAACCAGAATTAAAAGTTTGGAACAACTTTTTACAAAAACATAAAAACCCTAAACACGAAGTAGAAATTGCCTTAATTGGTAAGTATATAGAATTGCAAGATTCTTATAAATCTATTACAGAAGCTTTTATTCATGCAGGTTCTACGCATGAAACAAAAGTAAAAGTACGTTGGGTACATTCAGAAAGTTTAACACCTAAAAATGCAGAAAAAAAATTAGCAGGTGTTAACGGTATTTTAGTAGCTCCTGGTTTTGGTGATAGAGGTATTGAAGGTAAAATTAGAGCCGTAAGATATGCAAGAGAAAACAACATTCCTTTCTTCGGAATTTGTTTGGGAATGCAAATGGCTGTTATAGAATTTGCTAGAAACGTTTTAGGTTTAGAAAACGCAAGTTCTACAGAAATGAATAAAAGCACAAAAGACCCTGTAATTAACTTAATGGAAAGCCAAAAAGATGTTACAGAAAAAGGGGGAACCATGCGTTTAGGTGCTTGGGATTGTGAATTAAGTAAAGATTCTAAAGTATTTAAAGCCTATAAATCTGAGTTGATTAGTGAACGACACAGACACCGTTTTGAGTTTAATAATGCTTATTTAGAGCAGATTGAAGCTGCTGGGATGAAAGCAACTGGTTTTAACCCAAAAACAGGATTGGTAGAAGTGGTAGAAGTACCTGCACATCCTTGGTTTGTTGGTGTACAATATCATCCAGAATATAAAAGTACGGTATTAAAACCACATCCTTTATTTGTAGATTTTATTAAAGCAGCCTTAAAACAGTCTAAAAAATAGTTTTGTCTTGTTGAGCCCAATTGAAACCTAAAACCTTTCGGCTGCGCTCAAGGAAACAATTAAAAAAGGGAACACTATTTGAACTACTTATTTAATACAAACCGTAAAGTAGAAAAAACAATATAAAACTGCTTTTTAACTACATTTGTCGCCTTCTTATCAAAAAATTATTTTGATTTAATGACAAAATGACATTTTAAAATAAAACATGGAACAAAAAAAATTCGATATCAATTCTTTTATAGGAATGATTTTATTAGGTGGTATTTTACTATACTGGGTAAACACTAATAAACCAGATGAAACAATTGATACTTCTACGAATACTGAACAAACTGTAGACACTACAAGCAATACTTCAAATACTTTTACAGAAAATACACCTGTTTTTGAAAACGATTCTTTAAAACAAATTGCTTACACTACCAAATTAGGCGCATTTGCACAAAGTGCTATCAATGGTTCTAACGGAACTTCTGTTTTAGAAAACAAATTGGTTAAATTACTTATTAGTAATAAAGGTGGACAAATTATAGAGGCAGAAATTAAGAATTATAAAACCTATGATTCTTTACCTTTATATATGATAAAAGACAAAAACGCATCTTTTAACATCAATTTTGGTACTACAGACAATAGAATTTTAAACACCAAAGATTTATTCTTTACGCCTACTATTTCTAAAAACGGAGAAAATACGATCGTTTCTATGAAACTGAAAGTTTCTAACACTCAGTTTCTTGAATATAGATATGAAATAAAGCCAAATAATTACATGGTTAATTTCACTATTCGTTCTCAAGGTTTAAGCGATGTAATTAATTCTTCTAACCCAATTAATTTAGATTGGTCTTTAGATGGTTATAGACATGAAAAAAGTTTAAAGACAGAGAATACCATGTACTCTCATCTTTATTATAAAACAGAAGACGATGTAGATTATTTAAACGCTGGTAATACAGAAATTTTAAATGATGTAGACTGGATTGCTTACAAACAACATTTCTTTACCTCTAACCTATTGTCGGATACTCCTTTTAACAATGCTACTGTAACTTCTACAGAGCTAGTTAAAAATGAAGAATTAGACACCGTTTTTACAAAACGTTATGAATTAAAAACTCCGTTAGAATTAACTAATGGTGAGTTAGATTATAAAATGAAATGGTTCTACGGACCAAGTGATTATAATTTATTAAAGACTTTTAAAGGAACAGATTTAGACCATACTGCAGATTTAGGTTGGGGTATTTTTGGTTTCTTAAATAGAACTGTATTTTATCCCGTATTTAACTTCTTAAAAGGATTCTTATCTAACTACGGATTAATCATTATTTTAATGACTATTGTTGTTAGAATTATCATGTCTCCATTAGTATACAAATCTTATTTATCGAGTGCAAAAATGAAGGTTATTAGACCAGAATTAACTGCCTTAAATGAGAAGTATCCTGGTAAAGAAAACGCTATGAAGCGTCAGCAAGAAACCATGGCAATACAAAGAAAAGCCGGAGTAAGTATGATGTCTGGTTGTATACCTGCCTTATTACAAATGCCTGTATTCTTTGCTTTGTTTAAGTTTTTTCCTACAAACTTAGCTTTAAGACAAGAAAGCTTTTTATGGGCTAAAGATTTATCATCTTATGATATGGTATTTCAATTACCTTTTAAAATACCTTTTTATGGAGATCACGTAAGTTTGTTTCCAATATTAGCTTCTGTTGCTATTTTCTTTTACATGAAAATGAACCAAAGTCAACAAGCAAACATGCAAGCACCAACGCAAGAAGGGATGCCAGATATGGGGAAAATGATGAAGTATATGATTTACTTCTCTCCTATTATGATGTTGTTCTTCTTTAACAACTACGCAAGTAGTTTAAGTTTATACTACTTTGTATCTAACTTGTTAACCATTGCAATTATGTTAGTTATTAAAAACTATGTAATTGATGAAGATAAAATTCATGCGCAAATAGAAGAAAACAAAAAGAAGCCGGAAAAAGCAAAAAGTAAATTCCGTCAGAAAATTGATTCTGCTATGAAACAAGCGCAAGAACAACAAGCACAACAAAAGAAAGGAAAAAAAAGTAAGTAATACTTGCTAGCATATTGTAGAAATCCAAAACTTAATTGTTTTGGATTTTTTTTGGTTAAAAAACAGGTAGTATTACTCTTGACTTTTGTCACAAAAAAAGTAACTTAGCTATCTACTGATGTAAGTCATTAAAACGATGTCAGATCAATCTTAACGTTAGAGCAAATATGACAAAACAATGCAAAATAACAGCTATCATATAGTTTTTGAAAGAAGTTATTATTTACCGACTAATGATTTCGGACAAAGAAATAATAAGCATCCTACTTGGGGTTTTGAGCCACAAGAAAATTCCAATCTGAAATTTGGCGGAGTATTGAAAAATGGAATAAACCATCTGATTTCTTTTGATAAAAATTTCCTTATTAACGGAATAGAACTTAAAGGTCGAATATTCGGACTCAACTTTGAAGATTTTTTCAATGCACAAATAAATGGTCCTTATCTATTCTATAAACATTCAGAAAATGGAGAAATTGAAAGGTTAAATGATAACATTCCTATAGAATTCGAATATTGTAATCAACCTCTTAAGGAAACGAATATAAAACTTGCTCTGACTCCTCTTTCTTTTGAAAATCAAGAATGGGAAGGGAATTGTAATAAAATTGGAGGAAAACCTATCTGGGTTCAAGAACCTGAAAATATATGCTGTCCAAAATGTAAGAATAAAATGACTTTTATATTTCAACTAGATAGCGGACTCCCGGATTTGAATCCAGTTAATGGCAATGAAATAATGTTTGGTAATGACGGAATTTGTTACGCTTTTTGGTGTAATCAACATAAAATTAGCGGATATTTATGGCAATGCACTTAAATAAATACTGGCTCTAACACGATATATAAGACATAGCTAGTAAGTGTTAAACCGAAAGGTTAGTGATTATTTACAAAGACCGTCAAATTTTAAATTTGGCTTTTAAAGAGAAAAACTAAAAACAAAACATAAAAATTCTGCTCTGTATTTATCCGAAAAATGAGCGTCTTTTTTTCCGCTACATTTCATACACAAACCGTTAATTAAACACAAAAAAACACCTTAAACAAACTGAATATAAGTCAGTTTATGTAAGGTGTTTTTATATTTAAGGAAAGAATAGCCTAATTATTATTGAGGCCCACAAACTAGTCTAGCCCTGATTGAAGTGGCATCCTTTTTGTTTTTCACAAAAAGATATAACGGAAAGCAGGAAATAGCTAAAATGATGAAGTACATGATTTACTTCTCTCCTATTCTGATGTTGTTTTTCTTTAACAATTATGCAAGTAGTTTAAGTTTATACTACTTTGTATCTAACTTGTTAACCATTACTATTATGTTAGTTATTAAAAACTATGTAATTGATGAAGATAAAATTCATGCTCAAATAGAAAAAAAAAAGAAGCCAGAAAAAGCGAAAAGTAAATTCCGTCAGAAAATTGATTCTGCCATAAAACAAGCGCAAGAACAACAAACGCAACAAAAGAAAGGAAAAAAATAAAAGTCAATGCCTCTAGATAATTATAAAAATCCAAAACTTAATTGTTTTGGATTTTTTTTGTTTTAAATCTTAGGAGTAAAAAACTAACTTCTAACATCTCTCTTTAAAGCACAGCAAAACTTGTGTTATTCATTAAAAAAAGACACTACTAAGCAACATTATACATTCTACAACTTAAATCATCATTTATAGATGTTTTATTTGTTGCTCTAGACACTCGTTTTATTTTTTTTAAAATTATTTTAATTTTATTCCACCTCAAAAAAAAAACACAAAAACCTGTACATAAACATATTAGACAAAATACACACACTTTTAAATTTAAAAAAAGCACACTTTTTAGTACAAAAAAATTCAACATAAATAAGTAAAACAAAAAGATGATAATAGTCATTAACAACTAAAAAGAATACCAATACTTTTAACTTATTAAAAAAACCTTAAATTTTATAAAATGTTACAAAACAGAAGAATTTATTTACCCCCTTTAAGTTTAATTGGTCCTGGTGCTTTAAATGATCTTGGAGAAGAGCTAAAAAGTCTTCCTTATAAAAAAGCCTTATTTGTTACTGACAAAATGCTGGTGAAAATTGGAGTGGCAGAAAAAGTAATAGAAGTTATGGAGGCTTCTAATATAGAAGTTGTAGTATTTGATAATGTACAACCCAACCCAACAACCCAAAACGTAAATAACGGATTAAAGTTATTAAAAGATCAAAATTGCGACTTTATTATTACTCTAGGAGGAGGATCACCGCAAGATTGTGGAAAAGCCATTGGTATTTTAGCAACCAACGGAGGTGATATTAAAGATTATGATGGTGTGCATTTATCTAAACATAAATCACTACCAATTATAGCTATAAATACAACTGCCGGTACTGCAAGTGAGGTTACCATAAATTACGTTATTACAGACGAAAAACGCCATATTAAAATGGTTATGGTAGATAAAAACTGTTTAGTATCTATTGCTGTTAACGACCCTGTATTAATGTTAGGAAAACCAGCTGCTTTAACTGCTGCTACGGGTATGGATGCACTAACACACGCTATAGAAACTTATGTTACAAAAGGGGCTTTTGGTTGGTCTGACGCTTTGGCTTTAGAGGCTATTAAGTTAATTTCACAAAGTTTAGAAATTGCCGTTGTAGATGGTAAAAACCTAGAAGCTAGAAGCAAAATGGCTTGGGGACAATTTATTGCAGGTCAGGCGTTTTCTAATGCAGGTTTAGGTTATGTACATTCTATGGCACATCAATTAGGTGGTATGTACGATTTACCTCATGGAGTTGCCAATGCTATTTTATTACCACATGTAGAACAATTTAACATTCCTGCTTGTGCTCATAAATTAAAAAGAGTTGCAAGAGCTATGGGAGTTGGTGTCTTAGAAATGAGTGATACCCAAGGAGCCAATGCTGCAATTGCTGCAATTAAAGCCTTATCAAAATCGGTTGGAATCCCTAAAGGATTAAAGGAATTAGGTGTTAAAGAAGAAGATTTTGAAGAAATGGCTAAAAATGCCTTATTAGATGTTTGTACTGGTGGAAACCCTAGAGAAGTAACTTTAGAGGAGACCTTTGCTATTTATAAAGCAGCCATGTAAAACAATATTTTTCTATATAATAAAACCACTATACCTTAAGTTGTGGTGGTTCTATTTTTTAAAAATATAGTAGGTACAACGTATACTTTTTTGGGGTTATAACAATGAAAAACAAGTACTTCTACTATTGCCTTTTTGCCTCAAAAAAGCTAACTTAGCTAACTACTGATATAAGTCATTAAAACGACGTCATATCAGTCTTAACGTTGGCAAAAATGTAAAACGAACATTAATGATGAGAAAACACAGCTTTCGGTTTTTAACTTTCATTTTTATGGGAATATTAATATACTCCTGTCAAGATGAAATAGAAACCACACAACAACCAAAACTAACATTGAGTGAGGAATTAGCCTCTGAATCCGATGGAGAAATTATTTTAGGAGAAAAGCTAGAGAATCCATATTCTGTTAAGAATATGCGATTAGCATTAAAAAGCTTAAAAGAAAAACAACAAAAATCATCTAAAAATTATTCAGCAAAAACATTAAACGATGATTTAGACATTCAATCTACGGATTATTATGTGAAATTTTGGGTGGAAAATGATGAACAAAAAACTTTATTACTAGCAGATTCTTTAAACCTTTCCATAATCCCATTGGATGTAGAAATAAAACAAGAAGGCGATTATTTTGTAGATGAAAATACTGAAATTGAACAAGCACAATGGCTCTATACATCCGTTGTTAAAGATTATCAATTTCATCAAGAAGTTTCTTATGAAAAAATTGAAGACTTATTCTTAATAGAGGAGTCTGGACCCGAAGAGGAAGAAGGAGATCAAGACGAAGATGAAACTACAACAACCACTATTGCTGGGAAAAGCTCCATTTCAAAAAGTTTTCTTTATGACTTAGAAGACGAGGCTCTTCGAATTACCAATAATTGGGAAGAACCAGAAAACGAGCCTGACACAAAAAACGGTCTTGCAGCAAGAAGGAGTAAGAGAAAACCTAAAGGTGTCATAGAAGTAATAAATACAACAAACGGTAGACCTGACCCAGTAGTAGGCGTAAAAGTGAAAACAAGACGATGGTTTAAATGGGCAAAAGGTTGGACTAACTCCAATGGCGAATACGAGGTAAATAGAGGTTATAGACGTGATGTTCATTATACTGTAGTATTTAAAAACACGAGAGGTTTTAAAATTTGGCCTTCTACAATTAGTATTTCTTCTGCAAGATACAGGGCAGGTAAACATAGTAAATATGGTCATAGTATTACTTTTAATACAAATTCTGTGGGTTGGCGTTGGGCAACAGTAAATAATGCTACTGTAAAATATTTAGATTACTGTACGCAATTTGGTATTGGTAAGCCAGATTCTAATCTTCGAATTGTCGCTAATGGAAAATCTGGAGGAGGTGCTGCTCCTATGCTTAGACATACTTGGGGTTGGATTGGATTTAGAACAAATTCAGACTTGATTTCCTTTTTTAGTAAAACTGCAATTTCAGTACCAATAAACGCATTATGGTTAGTAACTCGTTTTGTGCTTCCTGACATTATCATTAAAGCTAATGCTAGCCAAGGTACTGACGGGGTTTTCGAAACTACTTTTCACGAATTGGGTCACGCAAGCCATCATAGAAAAGTAGGAAGTGGTTATTGGGTAAAATACATCAACTATATTATGACTTACGGAGCTTATGGTGATGGACACGGTCTTAATTCTGGATATGCTGGCGTTGGAGAAATGTGGGGAAATTACTTTGCTGCTCTATGTATGAATCAAGAAATACCTAGAACAGGAGGAGTAGGTTTCTACTTAAATGAAAACCGTGATTGGTTTAATCCAGGATTTATGGAAGATGTTGATAATATTCCGGATGTTACTACATCTGAAATATTTTCTAGCCTAGTATCAAACACTAATACTTTTGATAAATTAATATCTCAATTTAAAACAAAAACTATAAATGATGAACAAGTTGATAATGCGTTTGCCAACTATACTGATTGGCCTTAGTCTTTTTTTATTACAATTTTCTTGTACACTATTTAATAGTGATGAAGCTTTAGTTAAATATGCCGATAGGTATATAAATAATTCAAATCAAGAAATAGAACTAGTATTTAAAAGCTCCGTTGAAGGAGAAAGTAATTTTATTATACCTCCAAATGGTTTCATTGATAGGGTTAAAATAACTTGGAATGATGATAATACAATTCAAAGATTCATCGATGAACTTTATGGAACAGATTCCGATGCATTAATAATTGAACTTATAGTTGAAAATGAATTAATTAAATCTTGGAACGGCCCACCAATTTCGAAGGGTGATAATAACAGTCCATTTAATTATAACTCTTGGGCAATAAATGAAAACGATAACTCTGTTCAATTTACAATTAACAATTCTGATATTGAATAGAAAACACTTTTGCTAACACGGTATATAAAAAACAGCAGTTAAGTGCTAACTTCAAAGTTAATGCTTTTCTGCTATTTTATTTTTAGAATGAAAGTAATCGCATTTTTAATCTGCTACTTTTCATATATCAACACGTTAGCTAAACGCAAAAAAAACACCTTACACAAACTGAATATAAGTCAGTTTGTGTAAGGTGTTTTTATATTTAAGTAAGAATAGCCTAATTATTATTGAAGCACACAAACAAGTCTAGCCCTGATTGAAGTGGCATCCTTTTTGTTTTTCGCAAAAAGATATAACGGAAAGCAGGAAACAGCTTCTAATAAAGATGCATCAATCTTTTTTAAAAAAAATCTTTTAATAATTAACAAATTGCTTCGTTCCTCGCAATGCCTTAATCATTGGTTTCTTCTGCTTCTGTATCCGTTTCTTCTTTACGTTCTTTAAACTTACGGGTTCCTTCGTACAATTCGTACTTTACAAACCTACAGTTTAAATCTCCGTTTTTAAGAGCAATTCTTTTAGAAGTTCTTAAACCCACACACTTTAAAGCGTCTGTATCTGATGTAATTAACCAAGCTGTAGAACCTGGATAGTTGTTTTTTAAGGTATCGCCTATTTTAGTATAAAATTCTTCTACATCTATATTTAAACGCTCGCCATAAGGCGGATTAAATAAAATAGTGGTGTTACCAAAAACTTCTTTTTTAGAGTTGAAAAAGTTAACGTGATGCACGCCAATAAATTCGTCTAAATTTGCATTTATAATATTTGCATTTGCTTTTTCTACTGCAGATGGCGCTTTATCGAAGCCCATAATTTTAAAGTGAGAAGAACGAATTTTCTTTAATAATGATTCTTGAATTGTAAAATACAGGTCTTCATCATAATCTTTCCAATTTTCGAAAGCAAATAATTTTCTGTTGATGTTTGCCGGAATATTATTGGCAATCATTGCTGCTTCTATTAAAATGGTACCAGAACCACACATTGGGTCTATAAAGTTTTCCTCACCCGTATAACCAGATAATAAAACCATACCAGCTGCCAAAACTTCGTTTATTGGCGCAATATTAGTAGCTGTTCTATACCCTCTTTTGTGTAAAGAATCTCCAGATGAATCTAAAGAAACGGTTAACCACTCTTTTTGTATGTGAATGTGAATCTTTAAATCTGGATAATCTAAATCTACATTTGGTCTTTTACTATATTTATGTCTAAAATAATCTGCAATTGCATCTTTAGATTTTAAAGAGATATAATGCGAGTTAGATGTAAAATTCTTAGAGTTTACTACAGCACCTATTGCAAAAGTACCTTCGGTTTCTAAATAGTTTTCCCATTTAATTTTCTGAATCGCTTCATACAAATCTTCTTCATCGTAAATTTTACAAACTTTAATTGGTTTTAAAATTCTTACAGCGGTTCTTAAAGCAATATTTGCTTTGTACATAAAACCTGTATCTCCCCTAAAAGAAACCATTCTAACACCTTCTTTAACATCTTGTGCTCCTAGGTCTCTTAACTCTTTTGCTAAAACACCTTCTAAACCGAAAAGTGTTGTTGCTGTCATTTTAAAATCTTTGTTCATACTCATAAAATTGACTGCAAAAATACTATTTATAAATAGGATTTATACTAATTAAGAAATACATTTTACAGAACGTAAGATTTGGTTACTTTTACAGACTGAAAGTCCATAATGGGCATGCAAAAATTAAAGTTAATAGCAACCAAAGTAATTCTATTGTTATTGCAAATTTTATAAAAATGAAAACAAAAGATTGGTTTACAGATTGGTTTAATACTTCTTATTACCACACTTTATATAAAGAAAGAAATGACGGAGAAGCGCAGTTGTTTATGAAGAATATTACTTCTTTTTTAAGCTTGCCCAAAACAACGCATATTTTAGATTTACCTTGTGGTAAAGGACGTCATTCTGTATTTTTAAATTCTTTAGGCTATACGATTAGCGGTGGCGATTTGGCAGAAAACAGTATTATAGCTGCTAAAAAGTTTGAAAACGATACGTTACATTTTAAGGTGCATGACATGCGTAAACCTTTTAACCACAAGTATGACGCTGTATTTAACCTATTTACAAGTTTTGGTTATTTTGAAGATGATAAGGAAGATATTTTAATTCTAAATAACATTAAACAAGGTTTAAATAAGGATGGTGTTTTTGTGTTTGATTTTTTAAATGCAGAAAAAGTTAAACTAAATTTAGTTACTTCTGAAACCAAAACGGTTGATAACATTACTTTTAACATTAAAAGAGAAATTAAAGAGGGTTTTATTTTAAAGCATATTTCTTTTTTTGCTGATGGAGAAATCCATTCTTATACAGAACGTGTTAAATATTTAGATCTTGCTAAAATGACTTCTTACTTAAACAAGGTTGGTTTTACCATTACAAATGTTTTTGGGAATTATAATTTAAATACTTACGAAGCTAAAACTTCTGATCGCTTAATTATTATTGCAAAATGAGTTACATTCTTTTAATAGCATCTGTTTTTATAGGTTCTATCTTAGTTTTTATAATAAAGCCAACTAATAAAATTGTGCGTTTATTATTAGCCTTTAGTGGCGCTTATTTATTGTCTGTTACTATTTTACATTTATTACCAGAGGTATATACAGAAACTACAGAGTATAAAAAAATAGGAATCTTTATTTTAGTCGGAATTATAATTCAGTCTGTTTTAGAGTCTTTTTCTAAAGGAGCAGAACATGGTCATATTCATATTCATTCTGATGGAAAAGAGTTTCCGACCTTGTTATTTGTAAGTTTATGTTTGCACGCTTTTTCTGAAGGTTTACCAATACACAATACGGGCGATAATTTATTATGGGCAATTATTGTGCATAAAATTCCGATTGCAATTGTATTAACTACCTTTTTAATACAGACAAAATATTCTAAAAAAATAACTTATATTTTTTTAATTGTCTTTGCTTTAATGAGTCCTTTAGGTTTATTGTTAGGTGATAAAATTCCTTTCTTTACAATCTATACCAAAGAAATAACGGCATTGATTATTGGGGTATTTTTACACATTTCTACCATTATTCTTTTTGAAGGTTCTGAAAACCACAAATTTAACTTACAAAAATTTACGGCTATTCTTTTAGGAGTCTTGCTTACCGTTTTTACTTTGTAAACCGCTACACACTTTAATTTCTTTTGCTTTTAAAGTGTTAATTTGAATGATTTTGAGATACAAAAGAATGTATTGATAATAAGACTTTAATAGCTTAAAATTCTTATTCTCGATACAAATTTTACGCACTTTAATAGTAAAACTGACTCAGCTAGATAGAATTTTATCAAAATACAAAACAGCTTATTGTTGTATACAAGTAAAAAACACTTCCAAAAACAAGTTTTGGAAGTGTTTACATATTTATGTTATTTATAATCTTTACTTATAATATAACTAATTGTAAGATCTATTAATAGTGTCTTTTAAGGCTTACCTAAAAGCGTAACGCTCTCTTTCTCCATCTAAATTAATAACTTCTACATAAATAGGACTTCCATTTCCAAAAGTTGCATCTATTGCCTTAACAGCATCACTTGCATTTAAAATTGGCTTTTTATTAATCTTCGTAATAATATACCCTTCTTTTACGCCGTAATAAATAAGATTTTTATTTTGGTTGGTTACAATTCTTGCACCTCCTGGAATATCATATTTCTTAATGTCTTTTTTAGATACATCTTTTAAAACAACACCTAACTTTCTAGAAACATAAGCATCCTTTTTACTAAGCTTTACATTTTTAACCAACTCCTCTCCGTCTCTATCTATGGTAATGTTTACAAAGTCTCCTGGTCTTTTTGCGGTTAACTGACCTCTTAATTCAGAAAATTTAGAAATTTTAACATCGTTTACCTTCTTAATAACATCACCAGATTTTAAACCACCTTTTTGTGCACCACCATCATCACTAACACCTGCAATTTTTACACCTTCAATATCTTCGTCATTCTGATCGATATTAACACCTAAAATAGCTTCTTGTACAGAACCAAATTCTAACAGATCGTCTATTACCTTTTTAGCAATATTAGAAGGTACCGCAAAAGAATACCCAATAAAAGAACCTGTTTTAGAAGTAATGGCAGTATTAATACCAACCAATTCTCCACGTGTATTTACCAACGCTCCTCCACTATTTCCTGGATTTACAGCTGCATCTGTTTGTATAAAAGAATCAATGGCAGTATTTCCTTCTAAATCTCTACCCTTTGCACTTACAATACCTGCCGTTACAGTAGATGTTAAGTTATAAGGATTACCAACTGCCAACACCCATTCTCCTATTTTTATATTGTCTGAATTTGAAAACGGAATATATGGTAAGTCTATATCTGCATCAATTTTTAACAATGCAATATCATTTTCCTTATCCGTACCAATTAACTTTGCTTTATATTTTTGTCTGCTATTTAATGTAATTTCAATTTCTGATGCGCCATCAATTACATGATTGTTGGTAACAATATACCCATCCTGAGAAATAATAACGCCACTACCGGTACCAACTTGCTCAAACTTTCTACTTCCGTTGCTATTTCCAAAGAAAATATCCATTGGGTTTGCCTGAGTCCTAATTGCTGTATTTTTAACGTGTACTACAGCATGTACCGTATTTTCTGCTGCAACCGTTAAATCTACAGAATTTGCAATAGAATTTACCTTGTCTAATGCAGGGTTAAAGCTTGCAGTAACCGTTTTTATGGGTTGAGAAATTGTTCTTTCTACAACCACATCATCATTAAAAAGCATTTTATAACCGCCTAAAGTGATAGCGCCTCCTAAAATTGCCATTCCTAATAAACTTAAAAATTTTTTCATAATATTTATATTTAATACCTCAAATATACAATTATAACATTTTCAAAAAATCTGTTTAACTTCAATTTAACTGACTTTAACCGCTTTTTAACAGTCAAAAATTATTCAATAATTACCTATATTTGTTCTAATGAATTTAGACTTTTACAAATACCAGGGAACCGGAAACGATTTTGTTATGATTGATAACAGAACTAAAGCTTTTCCGAAAGAAAATATCGCAATGATATCTAAACTTTGTGATAGACATTTTGGCGTTGGAGCCGACGGTGTTATTTTAATTGAAAATGACGCAGACTACGATTTTAAAATGATTTATTTTAATGCTGATGGAAGTATGACTTTCTGTGGTAACGGAGGTAGATGTGCTGTTGCTTTTGCTAAGTATTTAGACATTATTAATTTAAAAACTAGTTTTATTGCTGTTGATGGACCTCATTTAGCGGAAATTAACAACGGAATTGTTTCTTTAAAAATGATAGATGTTGATGAAGTTACCGTTAAAGAAAACTCGGTTTTTGCTTATACAGGTACACAACATCATGTAGAATTAGTGGCTGATTTAGATCAATTTCCTGTTTTTGAAAAAGGAAAAAAAATTAGATATTCTTACAACGCCCCAGGAAGTAATGTAAATTTTGTTCAGCAAATAAACGATACTACTTTTAGAGTAAGAACGTATGAAAAAGGTGTGGAAAATGAAACGTTAGCTTGCGGAACCGGAGTTACAGCCGTTGCCATTGCCATGCATAAAACAGGTAAAACAACTAGTAATTTAATTTCTTTACCTGTAGAAGGTGGAAATCTAGAAGTTTCTTTTTCTGAAGAAAATGGTGTTTATACAAATGTCTTTTTAAAAGGACCTGCTACTTTTGTTTTTAAAGGGAGTATTTCTTTTTAATTATTGATGATATAATAATGACTAAAGTAAAACTGACTTTAATTTTCTTGTTATTATTTTCTTTCGAATGTTTTAGTCATGCAAATGGTGCTTCTGGAATTAAACAAACTTTTTTTAAAAACGGAATTGGATTAGGTAGTGTAATTGCAATTGTTGTTTCTTGGGATAGAAATAAATCTATTCTTTATGCATTATTACACGGTGCTTTTGGATGGCTTTATGTTATCTATTTTATTATAGTTCGTGAAAATGATAAAAAAAAGAAATAATTGTTTCTTTAAAATGATAGCTATTGATAAAGTTACTGTTAAAAAAATCAAAAGATCGTATTTTTTTGATACTAGCATTCATTACAAAAACCGTTTATGAGTATTTTTAAAAATCTTTTTAATCCCAAAAAAAAGCATTCTATAATATTTCCGAAAGAAAGTAATGAGGGAAATGTTAAAATAAAAAACAATCAAATTATTTGCACAGATACAAGCGGAATACATAGTTGTACCGTACATTTAAAAGATTTACAATATGCCTATATTACTATTAGAAGTAATAAATTGGCCTATCTTTTCCTTTTTGATCACCATCAAAATTTTATACCTGTTCCCTATACTGGATTCAGTAAAATGTATAAGGAATTATCTACTAAGTTTCATTTTAATGACCCTATTTTCTTTGAAAACATTGCAAAAACAACCGTTTTAAAAAAAGAAATCTGGAGAAAACACTATCAACCAACTTTTAGAATCTTAACGTCTAATTATAACGACTACCACCTTGGTTTTGAAATTCAATCTACTCCCAAACAATTCATTTCTTGGGATACTACTTATGATGAATTAGAAAAAAATAAAAATACATTATTTGAAAAATCGCCATACGGACAAAAATTACTAAAATTTAATGCTCCTCTGCGTATTGGAAATATAATCTTAAAAGATTTTAGTGCTTATTTTGATAATGCTAGAACTGATGTTCCAGTTCTACACTTTTACACACAATGTTTTAATAGCACAGCGACGGATGAAAGTTATATACAGCTAAAGAGAATTTTAAACACAGATTTAGCTAGCAGTAAAATGAATAACGGATACGAAAGAACAGATCAAAAAAATATAAATTTCAATTTAAAAGGTATGCACTTGTCAATTTGTTATACGTATGACAGTGATTGGCTATTTAATGGTGGTTATACTTCTTTATCCATAGAAAATAAAAGAGAATACCCAGAATTATTACGCAATGAAGGTTACGAAGAAGTTATGGTTATTTCTAACTTCTTATTATTACAAGGAAATATAACAATGCGTGGTGATTACAAGAAAAATAAGAACATAAAAAACAGACCAGAAAAAATAAATATTCAATTTAAAAACAACACCATTATTTGGGTTGATGATAAAAATAAAAAAATAGGCTTTTCTAGCAACAACACGGCACAAATATTTGATATTGCTGAAATAAATTCATTCTGTATACAAAATATTTTACCAGCAAAAGGAAGTGGTGGTGCGTATCTAGAAATAATAACAAATACAAAAAAACAAAACTCCCCTATTTTTTATGGAGCTTGTAATCTCTTTGATACATACGCTTTAAAAATAGAAAAAGTAACAAGAAAAAAAGTAGTATTTGGTAAAGAATATCATGATTGTTAAACGAGTATTAAAAAGTCTTTCTGTGCGACTCTAAGCTGTTTAAGATTTTTTAATTCCGTATTTTGCATTTTATAATCTATTTGCTTATTAAATTTTCTTTTAAGAAAACCAATTTTAGAAAAAATGAAGACTTTAAACGGTAAAAAAATAAACTTACGCGCTTTAGAACCCGAAGATTTAGAGTTTCTATATCAAATAGAAAACAATGAATCTTTTTGGGAAATTAGCCATACACAAACTCCTTTTTCTAAATTTATTCTAAAACAATATTTAGAAAATGCTCATTTAGATATTTACGAGGCAAAACAATTACGTTTAATAATTGAAGAAACGGCTACAAGAAAACAGGTTGGAATGATAGATTTATTCGATTATAACCCAATGCACAAAAGAGCAGGAATTGGAATTTTAATTCATCCAGACTTTCAAAAACAAGGATTTGCTTACGAAGCTTTATCCATTTTAATTACTTATACTTTTACGTACTTAAATGTGCATCAATTATATGCAAACATCACTTCTGAGAATTCTAAAAGTATGTCGCTTTTTGCCAAACATAATTTTAAAAAAGTAGGCGTTAAGAAAGATTGGATTATATCCGAAGGAAAATTTAAAGATGAAGTTTTATTTCAGCTGATAAAAGAGTAATTTCGCAACTCTAAAAAATCAAAAAAACACATTGAGTAAAAAATTTATATACGCAGTTATAGCGACCGTTCTTTTTATTGGTGGAATGATAGGATACAATTACTATCAAAAAATATTTGGAAAAGCAATTACCAAAGACGCAGTTCTATTTGTATACTCTTCAGATAGTTTGATGGATGTTAAAGAAAATATCTCTAATTATTCTAATAACATTAATACTTTTCTTTTAGTAGCTGCTAAGAAAAATTTCTCGAAACCTAAACCTGGTAGATATGTTTTAAAAGAAGGCATGTCTAATAATGATTTGGTTAATTTATTAAGAAGTGGCAACCAAACTCCGGTAAAACTCTCTTTTAACAACCAAGATACATTAGAAAAATTAGCTGGTAGAATTGCAGAACAATTAGAAGCAGATTCAATTACGCTATTAACTTCTTTTAAAGACAACGATTTTTTATCAAAAAATAACTTAACGGAGAAATCTGTCTTGCAAATTTTTATTCCGAATAGTTATCAAATTTATTGGACTACTTCTGCCGAAAATTTTAGAGATAAGATTTTTAAAGAATACAATCGTTTTTGGAATACAAGTAGATTGCAAAAAGCAAAAGCTTTAGATTTAACAAAAGAAGAAGTAATTACTTTGGCATCTATAGTTCAAAAAGAAACCGCTAAAAAAGTAGAAAGACCCATTGTTGCAGGGTTATACTTAAATAGATTAAAAGAAGGTTGGCCGTTACAAGCAGATCCTACAATTATATATTGTGTTAAAGAGGTTAAAGGGCAAGATTATGTAGTAAAAAGAGTATTAACTGCAGATTTAGAAATAAACTCTCCTTACAACACTTATAAATATAAAGGATTACCTCCTACCCTTATTTCAATGCCAGATATATCTGCCATCGATGGCGTTTTAAATGCCCAAAAACACAATTACTTTTATATGTGTGCAAGTGTAGATAAAATCGGGTATCATACTTTTGCTAAATCACTGGCGCAACATAATAGAAATGCCGCTAAATACCATAGCTGGATGAACAAACAAAGAATTAATAGATAGTTCTTAAATAATTAGGTTTGAAAAGCAAAAAAATAATTTTCCGTTTTATACTATTGTTTTCTACATTTTCTTTGTGTGCACAAAACGCATCATTTTATAAAAAATCTGACACCTTAAATACCAAAAGAAGAAATGCCATTATAATTACAGAAAGTGTAATGACGGGTGGTGCCTTAATTGCTTTAAACCAACTTTGGTATAAAGAGTATCCGCGTTCTGGTTTTCATTTAAAAAACGATAATAACGATTGGAAGCAAATGGATAAAGTTGGTCATATGATGACTTCTTACTATGTTGGTAAAATTGGTATGGAAGCATTAGATTGGGCCGGAGTTTCTAAAAAGAATCAATTAATTTACGGGGCAACCTCTGGTTTTGCTTTTTTAACTGCTGTAGAAATTTTAGATGGTTTTTCTGAAGAATGGGGAGCATCACCAGGAGATATTTTAGCGAATGCCACAGGAACGGGTTTATTAGTAGGACAAGAATTACTTTGGGGAGAGCAACGTATTACCGTAAAATACTCTTTTCATCAAACAGAATTTGCAAAACAACGACCAAATACGTTAGGTGAAAACTATTTACAGCAAGCCTTAAAAGATTATAATGGACAAACGTATTGGCTTTCTGCCAATATTTGGTCTTTTAACAAGAAAAGTACGTTTCCGAAATGGTTAAATGTTGCTTTTGGTTACGGAGCAGAAGGCATGCTTTTTGGAAACTCAAATGCTGCAAACACAACACTACACAATCCTTACAGACAATTCTACCTAAGTTTAGACTTAGATTTAACAAAAATTAAGACAAATTCGGAATTCTTAAAATCTGTCTTTTCTGTTGTTAACTTCATAAAAATACCCGCTCCGACTATTGAAATTAACACCAAAAAAGGTATTAAATTTCATTATCTGTATTTTTAGTAAACTTTAACATATTGATTATCAGGATAATTGTTTTTTGATTATACCTTTGCACCCGCAAAACAGAAAATATACATTTATCAAAAAGTTTTTATTTTTAAGTATCGTATTTTTAGGATTTATCAATGCAACATCTATTGATAAAAAAATAGGTACTAACAACAAAATTACCTTTCCAAAATTTGTAGATTATAACATACCCTATTTACAAAAAGATTTTGTAGGTTTTAAAGAAGCATTGGCTTTTAAAGAGTCTCAAGGAAAGTACACAGTAGTTAACACATTAGGATATTTAGGAAAATATCAATTTGGTAGAACTACTTTACACAGATTAAAAATCTACAACACTCAAGCCTTTTTAAAAAATCCAGAATTACAAGAAAAAGCATTCATCGCTTTGTGTAAAGTAAATAAATGGATTTTAAGAAAAGATATTAGACGCTCTGTTGGTAAAATCATAAACGGTGTTAAAATTACCGAATCTGGTATCTTAGCTGCAGCTCATTTAAGCGGTGCAGGTAATGTAAAAAAATTCTTACGAAGTAATGGAGTTGAAGGTTTTTCTGATGCTTACGGAGCTACAATTAAGTCTTACTTAAGAAAATTTGGTGGTTATGATGTTTCTAATATAGAAGCAGACCAAAACGCGATAGCTTAGAGTTCTTTAATAAGCAATAGTGTTTCCAAATATAATTAAAATAACAAAAGGCTTTATGTATGATACATAAAGCCTTTTGTTATTTTCTATTTTTACAGAAATTATAAATAAAACAGTAACTACTTTTGAATTATAAAAATAGCAGGTTTTTTATGTAAATCTGGTTGTTGGTGTTTCCAATCTTTTACCATCATGGTTTTAATATATTCTGATGGTAATGTAATATCTGCTGCAATACACAAACTAGTAGTTGGTGATAAAATTGCTTTTAAATCTGCCAACATTTTTTCATTTCGATAAGGTGTTTCTATAAAAATCTGTGATTGATTTTTATCTATAGAAAGCTTTTCTAAATCTTTTAAAGCCTTCTTTCTATCCGATTTATCGATAGGCAAATACCCATTAAAAGCAAAATTTTGTCCATTCATTCCAGAACTCATCATTGCCATTAAAATAGATGATGGTCCTACCAAAGGAATTACACGTATATTATTTTCGTGTGCTAATTTTACAATACTTGCGCCAGGATCTGCAATTGCAGGCACTCCTGCTTCAGAGAGTAAACCAACATTGATTCCTTCTTTACAGACATCTAAATATCTAGAGGTTTCTAATTCTTCGGCATATTTATCTAACAACATTAACTGAAGTGAAGGTTGCGATTTTTTTGGTGAAATTTTCTTGATAAACCTTCTTGCTGATTTTTCATTTTCAACAATATAATAATCAATTTGTTCAACTACTTTTTTAACGGATAATGGCATTACTTCTAAAGGTTCAGTATCGCCTAAAGTTGTGGGGATTAAATAAAGTTTACCAATCATTGTTTCTATTTTATAAATGGATTTTTAAGGGATTTCTACAAATAAAAAAATGAAATATTCACTTCTTTAGTGCTAAAAATACAGAAAGTTTTTAAGATAAATTACTAACAATTACATTGCAAGCTTCATCTAGCATTTTATATACGTTTTCAAAACCTTGATTACCGCCATAATATGGGTCTGGTACACTCAGGTTTTTATTAGGTTCTATTTCATTTAAAATCATTCTGACCCTCTGCTCATCTTCCTTATTTCTGGCTAAAGAAAGTATGTTTTGATAATTGCTATCATCCATCGCAAAAATAATATCGAATTCATCAAAATCTTTTACAACAAATTTTCTGGCTCTTTGATTTGTAATGTCAATGCCATATTTTTTAGCAACTTCTATAGAACGTTTATCTGCAAGGTTGCCAACATGATACGCTGCTGTACCTGCAGAATCTACCATTACTTTTTTAGAGTTTACTTTAGACTCTAAAATTCCTTGTGCTAAAGGAGAACGACAAATGTTACCTAAGCAAACCATTAATATTTTTTGCATAAAAATAATTTTTGATAAAAGTAAGAAACAATTACGCTCTTAAAAAATTTAAGAGCGTAAAGTTAAATATCAATAAGTTACTAGAAAATTGTCTTTTTAGAAAGTCAACTTTTTAGTTAAATCTTCTACGTATTTTTTAAACTGCTTATCCGTTTCTGTTAAGTTGTCTACCGTTTTACAAGCATGTAATACGGTTGCATGATCTCTTTGCCCAATTTGATTACCAATACTTGCCAATGAAGTTTTTGTTAATCTTTTTGCAAAAAACATCGCTAATTGACGTGCTTGTACAATATGACGTTTACGGGTTTTAGATTGCAAAGTAGCTACATCCATATCAAAATATTTAGAAACTTCTTTCTGAATATAATCTATAGAAACTTCTTTCTTGGTATTTTTTACAAACTTATCTACAATCTGTTTTGCTAATTCTACAGAAAATTCTTTTCTGTTAAAAGAAGCTTGTGCAATCATAGAAATAACAACACCTTCTAATTCTCTAACGTTAGATTTTATATTTTTTGCTATATATTCTACAATATCTTCTGGCATTTCTACACCATCTCTATACAATTTATTTTGTAAAATAGAAATTCTAGTTTCGTAATCTGGTGCTTGTAACTCTGCAGATAACCCCCATTTAAAACGAGATAATAAACGTTGTTCTATATCTTGCATATCTACAGGCGCTTTATCCGAAGTTAAAATTACCTGTTTTCCATTTTGATGTAAATGGTTAAAAATATGGAAAAAAACATCTTGTGTTCCTGCTTTTCCTGATAAAAATTGTACATCATCAATAAGTAACACATCAATCATTTGATAGAAATGAATAAAATCGTTTCTTGTATTTGATTTTACAGAGTCTATAAATTGTTGTGTAAACTTTTCTGAAGAAATATATAATACTGTTTTATCTGGATATTTATCTTTAATATCAACACCAATAGCATGTGCTAAATGTGTTTTCCCTAAACCTACTCCACCATATATTAACAATGGGTTAAAAGAGGTTCCACCTGGTTTATTAGCTACAGCCATACCAGCAGAACGTGCCAATCTATTAGAATCTCCTTCTATAAAATTTGCAAAACTATAATTTGGGTTTAATTGAGACTCTATCTTTACTTTTTGTAATCCTGGAATTACAAACGGATTTCTTAATTCTCTTTTATTAGATTCTAAAGGAACTGTAACTCTTTGTGGTTTTAATGGATCTCTGTTAGAACTCGGAATTTTAACAATTTGCGGTCTATTACTGCTATAATTGTTTTCCATTTTTACATCGTAAATCAATTTAGCGTCATTGCCTAATTGTCTTACCAATGCAACACGCAACAATTTAATGTAATGCTCTTCTAACCATTCATAAAAAAACTTACTCGGAACCTGAATCGTTAACGCTTCTCCTGAAAGTTTAACTGGCTTTATTGGTTCGAACCAAGTTTTATACGCTTGCGGTTTTATGTTGTCTTTTATAAAGGACAGACATTCATTCCAAACAGAGTCAGCGGTTACATTCATTAATTTTAGCGAATTTTTTGTTATTATAAAGGGTTTAAAAAAGGCTTTCAAGACCCATTTTAAGGTGGTACAAAAATGTGAATAAAATTCAGTATAAAA